>JAPLAT010000534.1 GCA_026393175.1 Pseudonocardiales bacterium | reverse complement strand
ACCGCCCCCGAGATCGCCTGGGTGGGCAAGACCGAGCAGCAGCTGAAGGCCGAGGGCGTGGAGTACCGCGCCGGGCGCTTCCCGTTCGCCTACAACGGCCGCGCGCTGGGCCGTGACGCGCGGGTCGCGGTGGGGGTCGGTGCGGGCGTCGAGCCCGCCGCGGCGTGGCAGTCGGCGCGCCAGGCCGAGGTGGCGCTGCGCGCGGCCCGCCGCGATCCGGGCGGCGTCGCGCTGTGGGAGCGCCTGGGCGAGCTGGCCGTCCTGCTGTGCCTGCCCGACGACCTGCCGCCCGACGACCCCGCCGCCCGCGCCCTGCGCGCACTGGCCGCCCACGACCCCGGCGGCCGGCTCCGCGAGACCCTCGCGGTCTACCTGGACGAGGCCGGGTCCGCGCCGCGCACCGCGAAGGCGCTGACGTTGCACCGGACCTCGCTCTACCACCGCCTGCGGCGGATCGAGGAGATCACCGGCATGGACCTCTCCGACGGCCGGGACCGCCTCGTGCTGCACCTCGGGTTGCGGCTCGCCTCGGTGCGCTGAGCTGCGCCTTTCGACAGAACGAGCACGCCGCCGCGCCGGATCCGCTACGGATCGCGGTCGCGCGGGCGCCGTGCCCCGGAGCACGCTCCGGTCGACGCGGACGGCGACGGCGGGGGCGCGGATGGGCAGGCTCGACGGGCGCACCGCGCTGGTCTTCGGCGGCGGCCACAGCCCCGGCGGCCCCGGCGGCGCCACCGGCATCGGCTTCGCCTGCGCCACGACCTTCGCCGCGCACGGCGCCCGCGTGGTCGTCGTCGACCGGGACGCCGCCGCCGCGGAGCGCACCGTCGACGCCGTGCACGGGGCCGGCGGCCGGGCCCGGGCGGTGGTCGCCGACGTCACCGTCGCCGAGGACGTCGACCGCGCCGTCGCCCGCGCCGTCGAGGCGTTCGGCGGGATCGACGTCGTGCACAACAACGTGGGCTCGGCCCGGCTCGGCGGCATCGAGGACCTGACGCTGGACCAGTGGCGGGCCGCGGTGAGCGTCAACCTCGACAGCGTCTTCCTCAGCGCCCGCGCCACCCTCCCGCACCTCGTGCGCCGCCGCGGCTGCATCGTCACCGTCTCCTCGACGGCGTCGATCCGCTGGACCGGCTACCCGTACCCGGGCTACGCGGCGGCGAAGGCGGCGGTCAACCAGCTCACCCGCAGCCTCGCCGTCGAGTACGCGGGCCGGGTGCGGGTGAACGCCGTGCTGGCCGGGCTGATCGACACCCCGCTGGTCTACCGCCAGCTGGCCGGCGCCGACGACCCCGCCGCCGTCCGCGCCCGCCGCCACGCCCTGAGCCCGACCGGCGCGATGGGCACGGCGTACGACGTCGCGCACGCGGCGCTGTTCCTGGCCTCCGACGAGGCCGCCTACGTGACGGGCGCGCTGCTGCCCGTCGACGGCGGGCTGCACGCCCGCGCCGTCTGACCCGCCCGACCCACACAGGAGTGGCCATGCCGACCTTCACGACCCGCGACGGCGTCGAGCTCGCCTACGAGGACACCGACCCCGACGCGGGCGGCGTCCCGCTGGTGCTGCTGCACGGCTGGGGCCAGACCCAGGCGATGTTCCGCCACCAGCTCTCCGGCCTGTCGCCGGACCGCCGCGTCGTGACGCTCGACCAGCGCGGCCACGGCCGCTCCGCCAAGCCGCACCACGGGTACCGCATCGCGCGCCTGGCCGCCGACGTCCGGGAGCTGCTGGACCACCTCGGCGTCGAGAGGGTCGACGCCCTGGGCTGGTCGATGGGCGTGTCGGTGTGGTGGAGCTTCCTCGACCAGTACGGCAGCGACCGGATCCGCCGGTTCGTCGCGGTCGACCAGCCCGCCGCCGTCGCCGCCGTGCCGTGGATGTCGACGCGGGAGCAGCAGGAGAGCGGCGCGATCTTCGACGTCGCGGCGCTCGTCGGGCTCGCCGACAGCCTCGCGGGGGAGGGCTCGGAGAAGGCGACGACGGCGTTCGTCCGGAGCATGTTCAGCGGCGAGCCGGACCCCGCCGTGTGGGACTTCGTCGCCTCCGAGCTGGGGACGATCCCGCCGCGCGCGGCCGTCCCGCTGCTGTTCGACCACTGCGCCCAGGACTGGCGCGACGTCCTGCCCCGCGTCGACGTGCCCACGCTCGTCGTCGGCTGCGACGGCAGCCACGTCAGCCCCGGCTCGCAGCGCTACATCGCCGAGCAGGTGCCGGGTGCGCAGCTCTACGTCTTCCCCGTCACGGAGGCGAACTCGCACTTCCCGTTCCTGGAGAATCCCGACCGGTTCAACGCCGTGGTGGCGGAGTCCCTCGACGCGTGATCGTCGTGGGGATACTTGCAGTCGACGCAAGTTGCAGTTGACGCAAGTTGCAGTACGTGCAAACCTAGGGGTGTGACCACCACCCGCCCCGACGGGCGCGAGCGCCGCAAGCTCGCCACCCGGCGCGCGCTGCGCGCGGCCACGCTCGAGCTGGGGCTGGAGCGCGGTCTCGGCGAGGTCCGCGTCGAGGAGATCGCCGAGCGCGCCGGGGTGTCGACGCGCACGTTCTTCAACTACTTCGAGACCAAGGAGGACGCCGCCCTCCTCGACGTCCTGGTCCTCGACGACGAGCGGCTCGCGACGCTCGGCGGCCCCGCCGAGGCGCTCTGGGCCGGGCTCACGGAGCTGTTCGCCGCGGACGTGGAGCGCGTCGGCGAGGAGGGGGCGGACCTGCCGCGCCTCATGGAGCTGCAGCGGCGCCACCCCGCCCTGCAGAGCAGGCAGATGGGCGAGTTCAGCCGCTTCGAGGGCCGGCTGACCGCCGCGATCGCCGCCCGGCTGCCCGGCGACGACGCCGGGCGCCTCCGGGCGGAGGTCATGTCCGGCTCCTGCATCACCGCGGTGCGGGTCGGGCTGCAGGGCTGGTCCCGCGAGGGGTGGCGCGGCTCGCCGCGCCCCCACGTGGAGGCGGCGTTCGCCGTGCTCGCCCCCGCCTTCGCGGCCGACCCCGGCAGCTGACCCCGCACCACCGATCCGGCCGCACCCGCGCCGGCCGCCGCCCCGCGGCACCGCACGGAGCCCGAGCTCCGCACATCCTCCCGACCGAAACGGGGTTGACCTGTGCCCGGAACCGCCGAACCCGCCCCCGGCCGCGACATCGACGCCGGCCCCGACCTCGACGCCGGCCTCGACCTCCCGCGCATCCGGGTCGTCGTCGGCGGCCTCGTGCTCACCGTCCTGCTGGCCTCGCTCGACCAGACCATCCTCAGCACCGCGCTGCCGACGATCGTCGGCGAGCTCGGCGGCGTCGCGCTCACCCCCTGGGTGATCACCTCCTACCTCCTCGCCGCGACGGTCGTCATGCCCGCCTACGGGCGGCTGGGCGACGTCGTCGGGCGCAAGCCGCTGTTCCTCGCGGCCATCGGGATCTTCCTGCTGGGCTCGGTGATCGGCGGCTTCGCCGGGTCGGTCGAGTGGCTGATCGTCGGCCGGTTCGTGCAGGGGCTGGGCGGCGGCGGGCTCGTCGTCACCGCCCAGGCCATCGTGGCCGACGTCGTCCCGCCCCGGCAGCGGGCCCGCTACACCGGGGTGCTCGGCGGGGTGTTCGCGATCTCCTCGGTCGCCGGGCCGCTGCTCGGCGGCTGGTTCACCGACGTCGCCGGCTGGCGGTGGTGCTTCTGGATCAACCTCCCGCTCGGGGCGGTGGCGCTGGTCGTGGCCGCGGTCGTGCTGCGCGTCCCGCCCGGCACCACCCGCCGGCCCCGGCTCGACCTGGCCGGCATGGTCTGGTCCTCGATCGGCGTGACCTGCCTGGTGCTCCTGGGCACCTGGGCAGGCACCCGGTACGCGTGGACCTCACCGACGATCGTCGGGCTGGCGGTCGCGACGGTGCTGGCCGGTGTGCTGTTCGTGCGGGCCGAGTCCCGCGCCGCGGAGCCCGTGATCCCGCTGTCGTTGTTCCGCGACCGCACCTTCGTGCTGGCGACGGCGGCCGGCCTGGTCGTCTCGGTCGGCCTGTTCGCCACCAGCGGCTACCTCCCCACGCTCCTGCAGATGACCGGGGGCCACGGCCCGACCGCGGCCGGCCTGCTCATGCTGCCGATGATGGCCGGTGTGCTCGTGGCGTCCACGCTGTCGGGGCTCGCCATCTCCGCCACGGGCCGCTACCGCGGCCACCCGATCGCGGGCATGGCCCTGTGCGCCGTCGCGCTGGTGCTGCTCTCGACCCTCGACGCCACCACCGGCACCCTCCTGACCAGCCTGTACCTGCTCCTGTTCGGCACCGAGGTCGGGCTCGTGCTGCAGGTGCTGACGCTGGTGGTGCAGAACGCCGTCGACCACGCGCTCGTCGGCACCGCCACGGCGGCCACCGGCTTCGTCCGCGAGATCGGCGCGACGCTGGGCACCGCGGTCGTCGGGTCGCTGTTCACCGCCCGGCTCGCCGAGGCCCTCGCGGCGCGGGCGAGCGGGGTCGACGCCGCCGGCCTCACCCCCGCGGTCGCCGCGGCGCTGCCCGACGGCACGCGGGCCGCCGTCGCCGACGCCTACGCCGCGGCCCTGGGCCCGGTGCTCGGCGGGCTCGTGCCCCTGTTCGTGGTCGGCCTGGTGCTCGTCGTCCTGCTCCCGCGCACACCGCTGCGCACCACGTTCGCTCCCACCACCCCGTCCACGCCGTCCACCTGAGAAGAGGAGAACCGGCCGTGCGCATCGCCGTCATCGCCCTGGACACCCGGGGCGGGGTCCAGCCCTACACCGCACTCGCCCTCGGCCTGCACCGCGCGGGCCACGACGTCCGACTGCTCGCGCCCGCCGACGCCGTCCCCGGGATCGCCGCCCGCGGGCTCGCCGCGGTCGGCCTGTCCGGCCCGGGCGAGTCCGACGTCCGTGGCGCCGGCGGTGTCGCCGAGCTCGGCGCCCGGGAGCGGAACAAGCTGATGCGCCGGCAGCGCGCCGACACCGCCGAGGCGGCCCGGCAGGCCCTGGCGGCCTGTGCCGACGTCGACCTGATCACCGGCGGGGTCGGCGGGATGGTCCTCGGCGTCGGCGTGGCCGAGAAGCTCCGGCGCCCGTTCGTCGAGGCCCACCTGCAGCCGCTCGGGCCACCGACCGCCGCGTTCCCCGGGCCGCTCGTGGCGCTGCCCGGCTGGCTGGGCGCTCCGGGCCGGCGCCTGTCGCACCGCCTCACCGCGCGCGGTGTCGACCTCATGCTGGGGGCCACCGCCCGGCAGGCCCGCACCCAGGTCCTCGGCCTGCCCGCCCGGCCCGCGCCGCCCCGGCCCGGCCTGCCCGTGCTCTACGGCTACAGCCCCCTCGTCGTGCCCCCGGCCCCGGAGTGGGGCCCCGAGCGGCACGTCACCGGCTACTGGACCCTGCCCGACGGGGACGGCTGGACCCCGCCGCCCGCGCTCGCGGCGTTCCTCGCGGCCGGCCCGCCGCCGGTGGCCGTCGGGTTCGGGTCGATGGTCGGCCGCGATCCCGCCGCCCTCGCCGCGCTCGTCGTGGCGGCGGTGCGCCGGGCCGGGGTGCGCGCGGTCCTGCTGTCGGGGTGGGGCGGGCTCGACGCCGCCGGTCTCGCCGGGGACGACGTGCTGGCGCTCGACCAGGCGCCGCACGACTGGCTCTTCCCGCGCTGCGCGGCCGTCGTGCACCACGGGGGCGCGGGGACGACGGGGGCCGCGCTGCGGTCCGGGGTGCCCGCCGTCGTCGTGCCGTTCGGCGTGGACCAGCCGTTCTGGGCCTCGCGGGTCGTCGCGCTCGGGACCGGGCCGGCCCCGGTGCCGCGCCGCCGCCTCACCGTCGACGCCCTCGCCGCCGCGCTGCGCACCGCCACCACCGACGCGGCGATGCGCGCCCGCGCCGCCGACCTCGGCACCCGGATCCGCACCGAGGACGGCGTCGCCGCCGCCGTGGCCCACTACGACGCCCTCGCGCCGAGCCGGACCGAGGGCGACCGGTCCTGACGGCACCCGGCCCGGGGAGGGAGCGGCCCCGGTACGCCTGCGGGGGACCGGCCGACCCAGGACCACGGAACCCGGGCCGGCGCGCCGCGCGTTTGACACGATGCCGACCCGTGCGCGGTCCGAACCACGAGCTGTCCGACTTCCTGCGCCGTGCGCGCGCGAGCGTCGACCCCGGCCGGGTGCGGCTGCCGGTCGACGTCCGCGTGCGGCGGGTCCCCGGCCTGCGGCGGGAGGAGGTCGCCTTCCTCGCCGGGGTGTCCACCGACTACTACACCCGCCTCGAGCAGGGACGGCGGATCAACCCGTCGCAGAGCGTGCTCGACGCGGTCGCCCGCGCGCTCGACCTCGACACCGCCGGGCGCGCCCACCTGATCAACCTCGTCGCGGCGGGCGGCGCGACGCCCGGGAGCCCGGCGGCCGGGCGCGTCCCGCGGGCGGGCGTGCGCCAGCTCGTCGACGCGCTCGACGGCCAGCCCGCACTCGTCCTGGGCAGGCGGTCCGAGGTGCTCGCGAGCAACGCGATGGCGCACGCGCTGTTCACCGACTTCGGCCGGCTGCCGCCGCGCGAGCGGAACTACACGCGGTGGCTGCTGCTCAGCGGCGAGGCCCGCGAGCTGTTCGTCGACTGGGCGGCGCAGGCGCGCGCCGCCGTGGAGAACCTGCGGCTCGACGTCGCGACCTACTCCGACGACCCCGCGACCTGGGAGCTGCTCGAGGAGCTCGAGGAGCGCAGCCCCGAGTTCCGCCGCTGGTGGGAGGAGCACCGGGTCCAGCAGCGGACCCACGGGTCCAAGCGCATGCGGCATCCGCGCGCGGGCGAGTTCACCGTCGACTACGAGACGCTCACGTTCCCCGGCGACCCGGAGATCCGGCTCTTCGTCTACACGACGGCGGCCGGGTCGGCGTCGCGGCGGGCGCTCGAACGGCTGGTGCCGGCCGCCGACGACGACGCGGGGTGACCGCGGGCCTCCGTCAGAACGTGACGACGGCCTTGAAGCGGATCGCGCCGGAGACGACCTTGTCGTAGGCCTCGGCGATGCGCTCCTGGGGGAAGACCTCGATCATCGGCCTGACCTCGCCGCGGGCGAGGAGGTCGAGCGCCTCGACGAAGTACTCGACGCCGTTGTGGGCCGAGCCGATGACCTGGAGGCTGTTCGAGGTCAGCCCCAGGGCGGGCAGGGTCATCTCGTCGAACCCGATGCCGCACACGATGATCTTGCCCCACGGCCGGACGCCCTGGACGGCGTCGAGCACGAGCTCGTGCGCGCTGCTCGTGTGCAGGAGCACGTCCACGCCGCCCGCCGCCTGGAGGCCCGCGCCGTCGGTGACGACCTCGTCGGCGCCGAGCTCGCGGGCGAGGTCGTGCTTGTCCGCCGACCTCGTGACCGCGACCACGTGGAGCCCGGCCGCCCTGGCGTACTGGATCGCGAGGTGCCCGAGCGCGCCGATGCCGACCACGCCGATCCGGGCCCCGGGCTTCGGCGCGGCCCGCCGGATCGCCGCCCACACCGTGTAGCCGGAGCACAGGACGGGGGCCGCCTCCTCGTAGGGGCCGCCGTCGGGGAGCAGGACGGTGCCGCCGACGTCGACGGCGACGTACTCGGCGAACGCGCCGTCCACGGTCACGCCGGTCAGCGTCGGGTTCGCGCAGTTGGCGGCGGTGACGAAGCTGTCGGTGTGCTCCTCGCGGCAGAACGCACAGACGCCGTCGGCCTTCTGCATCATGAACACGCCGACGCGGTCGCCCACCTTGCGCCTGGTCACGCCCGCCCCGACGGCGACGACCTCGCCGGCGCCCTCGTGGCCGAGCACCAGGGGGAACTCGCGGAACGTGAGCGCGCCCCGGGCCAGCCACAGGTCGGTGCCGCACATGCCGCAGGCGTGGATCCGCACGAGCACGTCGTCGGGACCCAGCTCGGGGACCGCGCGATCGCGCAGCTCCCAGGTGGCGTCGGCCCGCTCGACGACCGCGGCCCGCATCGTGGTGATGATGGTCATGTCTCTCCCGTCCGTACCGGAAAGCTGGACGGGCGCCACCAGATCAGCGCACCCGAGGGGTGGGGAAGAGACCGGCCCGTCCCCGGTCCGGCACGACCAGGACCGGCGGAACCAGGTCCGGCGGAACCAGGTCGCACGGGCCCAGCCGGCCCGCCGGCGGTCGGGCCCATACTCACGACATGGGGCCCGACCGATGAAGCTGGCGACGTTCACCGCGGGGGAGCGGCCCTGCGTGGGTCTCGTCGACGACGAGGGGCGGGTGCGCACGCTGCGGGGTGTGCTGGGCGACGCCCCGCTGATCGAGGTGATCGAGCGGTGGGAGGAGCTCGGCCCGCTGATCGCGACGGCGTCCGGCCTGCCGGTGGTGGACGCTCCCCGGCTGCTGGCCCCGATCCCGCAGCCGCGGCGCAACCTGTTCGCGGTGGGCAAGAACTACCGCGACCACGTCCGGGAGTTCGGCCGCTCGGGGTACGACACCCCGGACCGCAACGTCGACCTCCCCAGCCGCCCGGTCGTCTTCTCCAAGGCGACGACCAGCGTGACCGGTCCGTTCGACGACATCGACGCCCACCCCGGGGTGACCTCGGAGCTGGACCACGAGGCCGAGCTCGCCGTGATCATCGGCCCGGGCGGCCGGGGCATCCCCCGGGAGCGGGCGCTCGCGCACGTGTGGGGCTACACGGTCCTCAACGACGTCACCGCCCGCGACCTGCAGCGCGACCACGGGCAGTGGCTGCTCGGCAAGTCGCTGGACACGTTCGCCCCGATGGGCCCGTGGGCGGTCACCGCCGACGAGATCGGCGACCCGGCCCGGCTGGAGGTCACCAGCTCCGTGAACGGCCGGCCGCGGCAGAAGGCGTCCGTCGCCGACCTGATCTTCGACGTCCCGGAGCTGATCAGCGTCATCTCCTCGGGGATCACGCTGCTGCCCGGCGACGTCATCGCCACCGGCACCCCGGCCGGCGTGGGGATCGGGTTCGATCCGCCGCGGTTCCTCCGCCCCGGCGACACCGTCGAGTGCGCGGTCAGCGGGATCGGAACCATCCGCAACACGGTGCGGGCGGGGACGGGGTGACGCGGTGCTGATCGGCGACATCGACGTCCTCCCGCTCACCGACGGGACCTTCCGGGCGGCGCCGGAGTACTTCGGGGACCACGTCCGCGCCGAGGGCCACGAGGACCTCTTCGCCGGCGACGGCATGGCGTTCCTGCCGATCGGGTGCTTCCTCGTCCGCACCGGCGACCGGACGGTCCTCGTGGACGCGGGGATCGGCCCGCGGATGCGCGACGACGGCCGGCGCAGGCTGCTGATCGGCGGCCAGCTGCCGCTCGGGCTGCGCGCGGCGGGGATCGGCCCGCCCGACGTCACGGACGTGATCTGCACGCACCTGCACGCCGACCACTGCGGCTGGCTCTACGACAACGCCGCCGCGCCGGTCTTCCCGGGGGCCCGGATCTGGTTCGGCGCGGCCGACTGGGACCACTTCGTCGCCGACCCCGGGGTGTGGATGTGGGACCACATCCGCGAGGGCCTGCGGGCGGAGGCCGGGCGCGGCGACCGGCTCCGGCCGGTCACCGGCGACACCACCGTCGCGCCCGGCGTCACGCTGGTCATGACGCCCGGGCACACCCCCGGACACCTGAGCGTGGTCGTCGCGTCGCGGGGCAGGCGGGCGCTGCTCCTCGGCGACGCGATCGTCTGCCCGGTCCAGCTCGACGAGCCCACCTGGCAGTCGATCGGCGACGTCGACCCGGAGCTCGCGCGGCGGACGCGCGAACGCCTGTTCCGGGAGCTGGAGGACGGCGCGACGGTGGGCGCGGGGGCGCACTTCCCGGAGCTCCGGTTCGGCCGCGTCCTCGTCGGCCGGGGGCGTCGCTGGTTCACCTGACCGCGACGGCGACCACGTCGCGCCGGCGAGGGGATCAGCGGTCGGGGACCGCGTCCGCCGCCAGGCCGCTCCCGCGCAGGAAGATCGCCACCGCCTCGCGGACCGCGGCGCGGTCGAGGTCGGGGGGCGGGGTGCGCAGCGGGTGGTCGGGGAGCGGTTCCCGGGCCTGCAGCAGCGTCGCGAACCGCTGCCGGCCCGTCGTCATGTTCAGGAACAGGCCGGCGAGCACGTCGTAGCGCCGTCCGGCCGGGTCCACGCCGCGATGCCGGTCGAGCGCCTCCAGGTACCCGGCGACGACGTGCTCCGCGCGTTCGATGACCTCGCGGTGGAGCATGCCGCCGAGATCGGTGAAGTGCTCGGCCCCGCTCATCACCACCCGCTGCAGGCGGACCGCGCCCTTCCAGGTGCAGAGGTCGCCGAACCGGACGGCGAAGGCCTCCAGCTCGGCGGCCGGGTCGGCCGGGTCCGTGAGCTCCGGCATCTCGGACTGGAAGAACTCCACCGCCTGTCCCAGCGCGCTGCGGAACAGGGCCTCCTTGTTGCCGAAGTGCGCGTAGACCGTGCGCTTGGTGGTCGACGCGCGCGCGGCCACCTCGTCCATCGAGGTGCTGTCGTAGCCGTGCTCGACGAACGTGGCGACGGCCGCCGTGAGGATGCCCTGCGCCAGGGGCACGCCGTCGATCGACTTCATGCCCCCACCTTCGCATCCGCGGCCGCGGGGCACAGCGGGCCTCGGTATACTGCACGGTATAGTATACTTCCGGGCATGACGCAGACGCCGGACACGGCCGACCCCCGCGACGGTGGAACGGGCGCCGACGGGCGCCGGCGCCTCTCACGGCGCTCGGTGCTGCGGCTGTCGGCCCTCGGCGCCGCGGCCGGGGCCGGGGGCTTCACCGCGGGCCGGGTGACGGCGCCCGGCGCCGTGCTCCCGGACTGGGCGCTCGCCGACGTCCCGCCGCAACGCGGCCGGCGCGTGGTCGTGACCGGCGGCAACCGCTTCCCGCAGGACGGCCGGAGCGGGCTGGGCTACCACCAGGCGCTCGGGCTCGCGCTGGCGGGCGCGGACGTCACGATCGCCTCCCGCGACGCCGAGCGGGGCGCGGAGGCGGTCCGCCGGATCCGGGACGCCGCTCCCGCGGCGGCGGTGCGGTTCGAGTCGCTGGACCTGGCCGACCTGCGCTCCGTGGCCGCGTTCGCGGCACGGATGCAGGACGCCGGCGACGGCCTCGACCTGCTGATCAACAACGCCGGTGTCATGTCCCGGACCACGCGCGAGGTCGGCGTGGACGGCGTCGAGCGGGTCTTCGCGACCAACGCGCTCGGCCCCTTCGTCCTGTCCGCCCGGCTGCGACCGCTCCTGCAGAACGGCACCGACCCCCGCATCGTGTGGATGGCGAGCCTGCGCGGGCACGGCGCGTCGATCGACCTCGACGACCTGCAGAAGGAACGGGAGTGGGACTACGAGCGCGCCTACGACGACACGAAGCTCGCCAACCTCCTGTTCGCCGCCGAGTGCCAGCGCCGGAGCACCGCCGCCGGGTGGCGGATCACCAGCGTCGCCGCGCACCCCGCGTCGCGCGCACCAACATCGTGCTGGACGGGCCCGGGCCCGACACCGCCGAGGGATGGCGCTTCCGGTTCGTCCCCGTCATGTGGCAGGACCCCGCCCAGGGCGCCCTGCCGGTCCTCTACGCCGCGACCTCGCCGCAGGCCAACGGGGGCGGCTACTACGGCCCGCAGGGCCTCGGCGGGATCCGCGGCCTGCCGGGGGTGACCGTCCTCCCGGAGAACGCCAGGGACACCGGGCTGGCCGCGGCGCTCTGGGAGACCATGGAGCGGCTCGGCGGCGTCTCCTTCGGCGCGGCGGCGTGAGACCCGGTGCCCGGGCCCGGGGTGCCCTCGCGGCCGCCGCCGGCGCGGTGGTCCTGCTGGCCGTCGCCGTCGTGACCGCGAACGTCGTCGTCGTGCACCGCACCGCCGACCGCGTGACGGGCGACGCGACCGCGGTCCGGCCCGCGCAGGTGGCGATCGTGCCGGGATCGCTCGTGCGGGCCGACGGCTCCCTGGGACCGATCGTGGAGGAGCGCGTCGGCGCCGCGGTCGCCCTGTACCGGGCCGGTCGCGTGGACGCGGTCCTGATGTCCGGCGACAACGCCGCCGACACCTACAACGAGCCCGACGCGATGCGCGACGCGGCCCTGGCCGCCGGGGTGGCCCCCGAGGACGTCTTCACCGACTACGCGGGCTTCGACACCTGGCACACGATGCGCCGGGCCCGCGACGTGTTCCTCGTGCGGACGGCGGTGGTCGTCACGCAGGCGCCGCACGCCGCGCGCGCGGTCGATCTCGCGCGGGCGGCGGGTCTCGACGCGGAGGCGCTGGTCGTGGGCGACGGTGGCCGCGTCGGCCGGGAGGTGCTCGCCCGGGTGTGGGGGCTGGGGGAGGCCACCGTCCGTCCCGGGGTCGTCGGCGGTCCGGTGGTCCCGATCGGCGGCGACGGACGCGCGTCCTGGGCCGGGGCGGACGGCCGCGCCGGCTGAGGCGCGGGGCCCGCCCCACGTGTGTCAGACGATCGACGGACGACGATGGTCTGTTGTACTTTGCGAGGCGCACCCGGACGGCGGCGCCGCGCGCCCTCGACGAGGGGTGCGGCACCCGCACGAGAGGACCGTCCGTGAAGCTCGCGACCATCCGCACCGCCGCCGGGACCGCCGCCGTCCGGATCGACGACGGCGGCGACGCCCCGGGCGCCGTCGAGCTGGGCGCGGCCGACCTGGGCGCGTTCCTGGCCGACCCGGACTGGAGGGCCGTCGCGGCGGCCGCCGACGGGCCGCGCCACGACCTCGCCGGCCTCGACCACGCCCCCCTCGTCCCGCGCCCGGAGAAGGTGGTCTGCGTCGGGCTGAACTACCGCACGCACATCCTGGAGATGGGCCGCGAGCTGCCGCAATACCCGGCGCTGTTCGCCAAGTTCGCCCGCGCGCTGGTCGGCGCGCACGACCCGGTCGAGATGCCGGCCGGGTCGGAGCAGGTCGACTGGGAGGCCGAGCTCGGCGTCGTCATCGGCGCGGAGGTCCGCCACGCCACGCCGGAGGAGGCGGAAGCGGCGATCGCCGGGTACACCGTCGTCAACGACGTCACCGCGCGCGACTTCCAGTACCGGTCGGTCGAGTGGCTGCAGGGCAAGACCTTCGAGCGCAGCACGCCGGTCGGGCCGTGGCTGGTGACCGACGTGGTGCCCGGCGAGATCTCCTGCGAGGTCGACGGCGACGTGGTGCAGAAGGCGGACACCGCGGACCTGGTGTTCTCCCCGGTGGACCTGGTCGCCTACCTCTCCCGGATCATCACCCTGGTGCCCGGCGACCTCATCGCCACCGGCACCCCGGGCGGGGTCGGCCACGCGCGCACGCCCCCGCGCTACCTGGCCGAGGGTGCGGAGCTGGTCACCCGGATCGAGGGGGTCGGCGAGCTGCGCAACACCCTGGTGAAGGGGAGCTGAGACATGCGGATCGCCGTCGCGGGGGGCGGGCCGGGCGGGCTGTTCCTCGCCACCCTGGTCAAGCGGGCCGACCCGGCGGTCGAGGTGACCGTCTTCGAGCGCAACCGGGCCGACGACACCTTCGGCTTCGGCGTGGTGTTCTCCGACCGCACGCTCGCCGGGATCCACGAGGCCGACCCGGTGCTGCGCCGGGCGCTCACCGAGCACGGCCGGCACTGGGACGACATCGAGGTCCGGCTCAAGGGCGAGCGCATCCGCTGCGGCGGCAACGGCATGGCCGCGGTGGTGCGCCGGACGCTGCTGGCGCTGATGCAGGCGCGCGCCCGGGACGTCGGGGCGGACCTGCGGTTCTCGGCCGAGGTCACGCTGGCCGACCTCGAGGAGTTCGATCTCGTGGTCGCCGCCGACGGCACCGGCTCCCGGATTCGCGAGCAGCTCGACGCCGACCTGGGCGTCGAGGTGGAGACCGCGACGGCGAAGTTCATCTGGTTCGGCACCGACTACCTGTTCGACGGGCTGACGTTCGTGCACGAGCGCAGCCCCGACGGCGTCTTCGCCGTGCACGGCTACCCGATCTCCGACGAGGTCTCCACGTTCATCGTGGAGACCGACGAGGCGTCCTGGCGCCGCGCCGGGCTCGACGAGTTCGACGTGACCCGGCCGCCCGGGGCCAGCGACATGGTCACCAAGGAGTACCTGGAGAAGCTGTTCGCCGAGCAGATCGACGGCAAGCGGCTGCTGGTCAACAACTCGCGCTGGGGCAACTTCCGCACCCGCCGCACCCGGCGCTGGCACGCGCTCGAACCCCGGCCCGTCGCGCTGCTGGGCGACGCGGTGCACACCGCGCACTTCTCCGTCGGCTCCGGCACGAAGATGGCCATGGAGGACGCGGTCGCCCTGGCCGCGGCGCTGACCGCGCACCCGGACGACCTGCCCGCCGCGCTCGCCGCCTACGAGGAGGCGGCCCAGCCGTCGGTCCGGAAGATCCAGGACTCGGCCCGGCCCAGCCTGGCCTGGTGGGAGCACTTCGGGGAGTACCACGACGCCTTCGAGCCCTGGCAGTTCGCCTACCACTTCCTCTCGCGCAGCATCACCGACGCGCGGCTGGCCCGGCGGGCCCCCGACTTCGTCGCCGCGAGCCACCGCGGGTGGGTCGCCGCGCACGGGGCCGAGCCCCTGGAGACCCCGTTCACCCGCCACGGCTGGTCCGCCCCCGGCCGGCTGGTCGCCGTCACCACGGAGGACGGGGTACCCACGGCCGTCGCGGGCTCGCTGCCCCTGGGCGAGGAGCGGGCGGGGCCGTGGGGCGCCGTCCTCGCCGCCCCGCGGACCGAGGACGGCCTGCCGGACGCGCTGGCCCGGCTCGCCTCCTGGGGCGAGGCGCCCGTGCTCGTCGCCGTGCACGGCGGCACCGCGCTCACCCGCACGCGGCTGTGCGAGCAGGCCCGGCTGCACCAGGGCCTGCCCGCGCTGCTCGTCGACCCCGACGGCCACGACGACGCCGCGCGCGACCGGGCGCTGACGGCCGTGCTGTCCGGCCGCGCCGACCTCGTCGGGATCCCGTCGTGAGCGGGCCCGGGATGCCGTCGTGACCGGGCTCGGGGCACCCGTGGGCCCGCCCGAGGTGGGGCACAGGGCAGGGCTGCCGGCGCTGTTCGCGCCCCGGGGCGTCGCCGTGGTCGGGGCCTCCCGCACGCCGGGCAAGCTGGGCGCGGCACTGGCCCGCTCGCTGGGCGGTTTCGCCGCGGCCGGGGGGCACCTGGCGCTGGTCAACGCCCGCGACGACACCATGCACGCCACGGTCACGGCGGCCGCGCAGGCCGGGCCGGTCGACCTGGTGATGATCTGCGTGCCCGCCGCGGCGTGTGCCGACGTCCTGGCCGACGCCGCGCGGGCCGGGGCGGGTGCGGCCGTGATCTGCGGCGGCGGCTTCGCGGAGGCGGGCGGCCCCGGGGTCGGGTTCCAGGACGCGGTGGCCGCCGTCGTCGCCGACACCGGGATCCGCCTGCTGGGCCCCAACACCAGCGGCTTCCTCGCCCCGCACGCCGGGGTGACCGCCAGCTTCGTGCCCGGCGTCGCGCAGGTCCGCCCCGGGCGGGTCGCCGTCGTCGCCGCCAGCGGCGGGGTCAACCACGCGCTGGCGTTCCTGCTCGCCGTGGCCGGGCACGGCGTTAGCCTGGCCGTCGGGATCGGCAACGGCGTGGACGTGTCGGCGCCCGACGTGCTCGACCACCTCGCCGCCGACCCGCACACCGCCGCCGTCGCCCTGCACGTGGAGTCGGTCGCCGACGGGCCCCGGCTCGTCGCCGCGGTG
>JAPLAT010000661.1 GCA_026393175.1 Pseudonocardiales bacterium | reverse complement strand
GGAGCCCACCCCCCTCCGCTCGCCTGCCGCCGACACCCCATCGACCGCCGCCGCCTGACCCGTCTCGTCCACACCAGGACCCCGACTCGCGCACGGCAGGACCCCGACTCGCGGGGGGTGGACCACACCACCCGCGAGTCGGGGCCTGGCGGCGCGCGAGTCGGGGCCTGGCGGTGCGCGAGTCGGGGTCTCACCGTGCGCGAGTCGGGGCCCGGGGGTGCGCGAGTCGGGGCCCCACCCGCGAGTCGGGGGCTGGGTGTGCACGAGTCGGGGGTGACGCGGCTCGCGCGCGGGGCGGGCGACCGGCCGGGATACTGGGGACCATGTCCGACGCTCCCGCCGCCCCCGCCAGCACCGACGTCCTCGTGGTCGGGGCGGGGCCCGCGGGGTCGGCCGCCGCGTCCTGGGCCGCCCGCCACGACCTCGACGTCGTACTCGCCGACGCCGCGACGTTCCCCCGCGACAAGGCCTGCGGCGACGGCCTCACCCCCCGCGCGATCGCGGAGCTGGAGAAGCTCGGCCTGGGCGACTGGGTCCGCGCCCACGGCACCAACCGCGGCCTGCGCGCCACCGGGTTCGGGCAGGTCCTGGAGCTGCCCTGGCCGGGAGGGTCGCTTCCCGACCACGGCGGCGCCGTCCCCCGCACCGAGCTGGACGCCCGCATCCGCGACGTCGCGCTCAAGGACGGGGCGGTGCCGGTGGAGGGCGCGAAGGCCGTCGACATCGTGCGGGACGGCGACCGGGTCACCGGCGTGGTGTTCGCCGACGGCACCACGATCGGCTGCCGCAGGCTGGTCGTCGCCGACGGCGCGCGGTCGACGCTCGGGCGGGTGCTCGGCCGGGAGTGGCACCAGGACACGGCGTTCGGCGTCGCCGCCCGCGGCTACGTCCGCTCCGGCCGCAGCGACGACCCCTGGATCTCCTCGCACCTCGAACTGCGGGGCGAGCAGGACGAGGTGCTGGCGGGTTACGGCTGGGTGTTCCCGCTGTCCGACGGCGAGGTCAACATCGGCGTCGGCACGCTGGCGACGGCGAAGCGTCCGGCGCAGATCCGGCTGCGCAGCCTCATCGAGCACTACGCCGACGCCCGCCGGGCCGACTGGCAGCTCGACGGGGAGGTCCGCGCCGTGAAGTCGGCGCTGCTGCCGATGGGCGGGGCGGTGTCGGGCGTCGCGGGGCGCAACTGGGCGCTGATCGGCGACGCGGCGGGCTGCGTCAACCCGCTCAACGGCGAGGGCATCGACTACGGCCTGGAGACCGGCCGGCTCGTCGCGGACCTGCTCGCGGGCGAGCGGGACCTGTCGACGGCCTGGCCCGCCACGTTGCGCACGCACTACGGACGGGCGTTCTCCATCGCGCGACGGCTCGCGGGCCTGCTCACCGTGCCGCGGGTGCTGCCGCTGGCCGGCCCGGTGGGCATGCGGTCACGCGCGCTGATGACCGTCGCGCTGCGGGTGATGGGCAACCTGGTGACCGACGAGGACCGCGACCTCACCGCCCGCGCGTGGCGCGCCGCGGGCAGGCTCTCGCTGCGCCTCGACGACCGGCCGCCGTTCCCGGCGGCCGACCTGCGGGCGGGCGCTACTTCGGCGGGACGATCGAGCTGCTCTGGCCGTCCTTCTTGCCCTTCTTGACGGCCCGCTTCTCCTTGATCGAGAGGCCGGACTTCTTGCTGGCGGTCTGACGCGGCGACTTGTCGGCCATGATGCTCCCTGCTCGGGCTCGGCCGTCGGGACCGGGTCCGGGGCACGCATCCTCGTCCGATGCCGGAGCCGGCGTCGCGGGGCGGGTCGGGTGCCCAGGACGGCCGTGCCGCCGACGGTACCCCGCCGGGTCACCCCGTGGTGGCCCGTTCGTCGAACGCCTCGGGTGGACGGCGGCGCGGCGTGGCGTGGGAGCCGGCGCAGCCGGTCACCGACCTCGCCGCCGGCGCGGGACGTCCGCACAGCGGATGCAGGTGGTGACCGCGGGGAGGGCGTCGAGCCGCTCCGGGGCGATCTCCGCGCCGCACCGGACGCACCGGCCGTAGGTCCCGGCCGCGAGCCGGGACTCGGCGGCGGCGAGCTCGTCGAGCTCGCGGCGGGCGCCGGCGAGGAGCCCCTGCAGCTGCGCGCGCTCGTACCCGACCGTCACGCCCTCGGGATCGTGCTCGTCGTCGTGGGTGGTGTGCGCCTGCTCCTCGGCCAGCCCCTCGACCTGCCGGGCGAGCGCCGCCAGCCGCTCCTGGGCCAGCGCGCGCTGGGCGGCGAGGGCCGCCCGCCGGTCCGGGTGCGTCACGGCGCGCGGGAGGCGGGCCCCCGGCGGGCGTCGGGCCCGACGTCCGTCCGCCGGTGGACGACCCGGACCCCGCCCACGGTGCCGGCACGGCCGTCGGTCCCGTGCCGGCGGAGCGTGACGTCCGCCGTCCCGTCCATCCCTGCACCGTACGCCTCCCCTGCCCGCACGGGCGGCGACCAGCGTGTTCAACCAAGTGGTTGACAACGGATCGGACATCGCCCTAGCCTCTTATTCAACCAACCGGTTGATAAGGAGGGTCCGTGACCGACGATCAGCTCTCCCGCGTCTTCGCCGCCCTCGCCGACCCGACGCGGCGGGACATGGTCGCGCGTTTGGCCGTGGGCGACGCGACGGTCGGCGAGCTGGCGGGGCCCTACGCGGTCTCGATCCAGGCCGTCTCGAAGCACGTCAAGGTGCTCGCCGACGCCGGGCTGGTCAGCCGCTCGCGGGACGCGCAGCGCCGGCCGTGCCACCT
>JAPLAT010000209.1 GCA_026393175.1 Pseudonocardiales bacterium | reverse complement strand
GGCGGCCAGGGCGAGCAGCGGGTCCGGGCCGTCGTCGCCGCCGGCCAGCCCGCACCCGGCGAGCGCGACCGGGGTGAGGCCCAGCGCCACGAGCAGGCGGCGCCGCGACAGCGGCCGCGGCGGGAAAGGCGTCCGCGGGGGCGGCGTGTGCGGCAACGCGACCTCCTGCTCCTGCGCCCTGCGGGGAGGCGGCCCGCGCGCGCGACGGCTGCCCATACTGCCAGTGCCCGCGCGGCCGTCCCCGCCCCGTCCGGGTGATCGGGGGGCCGGGGCCGCCCCCCGCGGCGCGATAGGCTGGCGGACCGCCCGGACCACGCCGCGAGCCGACCCCCAGAGCAGGAGCCCCCCGTCATGTCCCCGCCCCGCCCCGCGCAGTCCTCCGGGCCGCCCCCCGGACCCCTGCACGGCGTGCTGGAACCCCTCGTCCGCGCCGCCGGCTTCGAGCTCGACCAGCTCGACGTCCGCGCCGCCGGACGGCGCCACACCGTCAAGCTCGTGGTCGACGGCGACTCCGGGGTGGGACTGGACGACATCGCCCGGCTCTCCCGCGCCGCTGCGGCCGAGCTCGAGCAGCACGAGCACCTGATCGCCGGCTCCTACACCCTCGAGGTCACCTCGCCCGGGGTCGACCGGCCGCTCACGCTGCCGCGGCACTGGCGGCGGGCGCACCTGCGGCTGGTCGAGATCCGCCCCACCGACGGCGAGCCGTTCACCGCCAGGGTCGGTCCGGCGGGCGAGGACGCGGTCACCGTGCTGCTCGCCGACGGGCAGCTGCGCGAGGTGGCCTACGCCGACGTCGCGCACGCGTCGGTCCAGGTGGAGTTCCGGCCCCCGCCGGACGCGGACGTGGTCAGGCTCGGCGGCACGCCGGCCGGGGAAGCGGAGGAGGAGCCGTCGTGAACGTCGACATCGCGGCCCTGCGCGCCATCGAGCGCGACAAGGACATCCCGTTCGAGACCGTCATCGCGGCCATCGAGACCGCGCTGCTCACCGCCTACAAGCACACCGACGGCCACGAGGCGCACGCGCGCATCGACATCGACCGCCGCTCCGGCCTGGTCCGCGTCATGGCGCAGGAGCTGGGCGAGGGCGGCGTCGTCGACCGCGAGTGGGACGACACCCCCGAGGGCTTCGGCCGGATCGCGGCCACCACGGCCCGCCAGGTCATCCTCGCCCGGCTGCGCGACGCCGAGCACGAGCGCACCTACGGCGAGTTCGCCACCAAGGAGGGCGAGATCGTCGCCGGGGTCGTCCAGCGCGACGCCCGCGCGAACGCCCGCGGCGTCGTCGTCGTGGCGCTGGGCGGCGGGCAGACCGAGGGCGTGCTGCCCGCGGCCGAGCAGGTGCCGGGGGAGAGCTACCAGCACGGCGACCGCATCCGCTGCTACGTCGTGGGGGTCACCCGCGGAATGCGCGGCACCCAGATCACGTTGAGCCGTACGCATCCCAACCTCGTGCGCAAGCTGTTCGCGTTCGAGGTGCCCGAGCTGGTGGACGGGTCGGTGGAGATCGTCGCCGTCGCCCGCGAGGCCGGGCACCGTTCGAAGATCGCCGTCCGCTCCACCGTCCCGGGGGTCAACCCGAAGGGCGCCTGCATCGGCCCGATGGGCTCGCGGGTCCGCGGCGTGATGAGCGAGCTGGCCGGCGAGAAGATCGACATCATCGACTGGTCGGAGGACCCGGCCACGTTCGTCGGCAACGCGCTGTCGCCGTCGAAGGTGGTCTCGGTCACGGTCCTGGACGCCGCGACGCGCACCGCGCGGGTGGTCGTGCCGGACTTCCAGCTGTCGCTCGCGATCGGCAAGGAGGGCCAGAACGCCCGCCTGGCCGCGCGGCTGACCGGCTGGCGCATCGACATCCGCAGCGATGCCGACCCGCGCGAGAAGGCCGAACTGGAGACGGTCGGCTGAGCGGGAAGCGGCGCGGCGGCCGCGATCTTCGTCGTGGGATACACTCCTCAGCGGTCCCCGATCAGGGTCCGGTCCGCACCTGTGTGGGATGCCGGAGCCGGTCGGCGGCCGACGATCTGTTGCGGGTCGTCGTGGTGTCGGGGGTCCTGATCCCCGATCCACGTCGACGGTTGCCCGGTCGGGGTGCGTGGGTGCATCCCGATCCGGAGTGCCTCCACCGCGCCGAGCGGCGCTCGGCGTTCCCGCGGGCGCTGCGCGCCCCGGGGCCGCTGGACACCGGTCCGGTCAGGGAACGCATCGGAGACGTCAGCGCAACGGGGGCCCGGGACACACCCGGGTCCGTCACGGATGAGAGCAAGGTCGACCCGTCATGAGCCAGTCGTGAAGATCGCACCATGAACGTGCTTCGACACTAGGTTCGAGGTCGAGCGGACCCGCCGCCCGGCCTCCGAGAAACAAGGAGTGCAGTGGCAGGCAAGGCCCGCGTGCACGAGCTCGCCAAAGAGCTCGGCATGAGCAGCAAGCAGGTTCTTGAGAAGCTCAAGGACATGGGGGAGTTCGTGAAGTCCCCCTCCTCCACCGTGGAGGCACCGGTCGTCCGCAAGCTGCGGGAGTCCGCCTCCGGTGGGGGCGGTGACGGCGCCCGCCGTCCCGGCCGCCCGCGCGGCGGCGCCCCGTCGCCCGCGGCCGTCCCGTCGCGGTCCGGCGGCCCCGTCCCCGGCCCGCGTCCCGGCCCCCGG
>JAPLAT010000615.1 GCA_026393175.1 Pseudonocardiales bacterium | reverse complement strand
CTACGGCGACGGCGCCGCGCAGGAGGTGCTGGCCGGCGTGCTCGCGACCTCGGTGCCCCGCGAGTACGTCGTCATCGCCGGGCGCGGGATCCTGCCGGGCGGGCCGCTGGGTGACGGGTCGGCCCGGGGCGCGCTGATCGCGGGCCTGGAGGCGACGCTCAAGCGGCTCGGCACCGACCACCTCGACCTGTGGCAGCTGCCGGCCTGGGACGCCGCCGTGCCGCTGGACGAGACGCTCTCGGCGGTGCAGCTCGCCGTGATGTCCGGCAAGGCCCGCTACGCCGGGCTGGTCGCGCCCCGCGCCTGGCAGCTGGCCACCGTCGCCGAGCGGGGCCGCGCGCTGGGCCCGGTCACGGTGCCCGTCTCCGTGCAGGCCGAGTACTCGCTGCTGGCCCGGGACGTGGAGGCCGACCTGCTGCCGGCCGCCGTCCACCATGGGATGGGCCTGCTGGCCTGGGCCCCGCTCGGGCGCGGCGTGCTCACCGGCAAGTACGCCGAGGGCACCCCGGCCGACTCCCGCGGCGCGTCGCCCGCCCTCGCCCCCTACGTCGAGGCGCGGCGCAACGAGCGCTCGGCGCGGATCGTGCAGGCCGTGCTCACCGCGGCCGACGGGCTGGGGACCTCCCCGCTCGCCGTCGCGCTGGCCTGGATCCGGGACCGGCCCGGGGTGGCCTCGGCCGTGGTCGGGGCCAGGGACGCGGCCCAGCTCGCGGCGTCGACGGCCACCGAGTCGGTCACGCTGCCGGTCGAGATCCGCGCGGCCCTGGACGACGTCAGCGGCTGACCGGTGCTGGCACGGGGCCCGGCGCAGCACCTATCGTGGGTCACTCGCTGTTCATCCCGCTGTGACCTGGACGACCGAGGGAGGTGGCCGGTGGCGCGAGCAACCGGTGCGATCGAGGAGGACACGACCGACGGGGACTGGGAGTACCGCCCCGTCCAGCTGCCCGGGGACGTCTCCCGGGTGACGGCGGCGGTCCGGTTGGCGATCCAGGCCGAGTTCGGCGGGTGGGAGCTCTCCCGCGTCCGCCTCTACCCCGGCGGCGTGCGCAAGATCGTGCTCCGCCGCCGGCGCAGCAAGCGGATGCTGCCGGAGATCTCCTTCTAGGTCCCCGCGCCGGGGACGAGCACGACCTTGCCCGTCGTGCCGCGCGACCCCAGCCTGCGCAGCGCCTCGGGGGCCTCGGTCAGCGGCAGCTCCACCCCCACCAGGGGGTCGATCGCGCGCCGGTCCCACAGCTCGGCCAGCTGCGCCTGCCACGCGTCGATCCGCGGCGGGTCCATCGTCCGGTAGAAGCCCCAGTGCACGCCGACCACGGCGTAGTTCTTCACGAGCACGTGGTTGGTCGGGGCGTCGGCGATCCGGCCGCCGGCGAAGCCGATGACGAGGATGCGGCCCTCGAACGCCACGGCCCGGCGGGAGAGGTCGAACACGTCGCCGCCCACCGGGTCGAACACGACGTCGGCGCCGCGCCCGCCGGTGAGCTCCTTCACCCGCGCGACGAGGTCCTCGGCCGAGTAGTCGATCACCTCGTCGGCCCCGAGCCCGCGCACGACGGCGCACTTCTCCGGCCCGCCCGCCGTGCCGACGACCCGCGCGCCCGCCGCCTTCCCCAGCTGCACGGCCGCAGTGCCGACGCCGCCCGCCGCGGCGTGCACGAGCAGCGTCTCCCCCGGCCGCAGCGCGGCGCGGTGGTGCAGCGCGCAGACGCCGGTCTGGTAGGTGATGAACATCCCGGCCGCCTGGGCCGCGGTCATGCCCTCGGGCCACGGGAACGTCGACGCGGCGTCGAGCACGGCCAGCTCCGCGTACCCGCCGCGGCCCATCGGGGGCGTGCCGAGCACCCGGTCGCCGACGGCCGCGCGGGCCCCCTCGCCCGCCGCGACGACCTCGCCGGCGATCTCCAGGCCGGGGGTGAACGGCAGCGCCGGCTTCTCCTGGTAGCGCCCCTGGCACACGAGGATGTCGGGGAAGTTGCAGGCGACGGCGTGCACCCGCACCAGCACCTGCCCGGGACCGGGCTCCGGATCGGGCAGCTCGGTCCAGGTCAGGACGTCCGACGGCGCGCCGAGCTCGCGGACCTGCCAGCCCCACATCAGTGGTCCTCCCAGCTGACGGCGGGCGGCGGCGTCCCCTTCGCGCTCGGCACGCCGCGGAACCCGTACGGCGCGGGCTCGCGGCCGGGCTGGACGTACCAGCACTCCCCCGGCTCCCCGCGCTCGACGATCTGCTCGATCGCCCCGGCCACGTCGTCCGCGGTGAGCAGCGGGAAGTCGCCGAACTGCTCCTTGGCGTGCGCGATGAGCGGGGTGTCGGCGAACCCGGGGCACACCGCGGCGACCCGGATGGAGTCGAGCGCGAGCAGCGGCGCCACCGCGCGGACGTAGCCGACCACGGCGTGCTTGGACGCGGTGTAGAGCGCGTCGCCGGGCATGGCCGTGAGCCCGGCCAGCGACGCCGTCGCGACGACGACCCCGCCGCCCGCCCGGCGCAGCGCCGGGACCGCGGCGGTGAGCCCGAAGACGACGTGGTCGACGTTGACGCCCATGATCCGCCGGTAGCCGGCGAGGTCGAGGTCCTCCACGCCGGACTGGCCCGCCGTGATGCCCGCGTTGAGCAGCACGACGTCGAGCCGCCCGAACGCCTCCTCCGCCGCCGCGACGGCCCCGGCCACGGCGTCGGGGTCGGTCACGTCGGCCGGCAGCGCGACCCCGCCCACCTCCGCCGCCAGCGCGGCGGCGCCGTCCGCGTCGCGGTCGACGACGGCCACCCGGGCCCCCGCCGCGGCCAGCCGGCGCACCGCGGCCGCCCCGATCCCCGAGGCGCCGCCGGTGACGAGCGCACCCTGTCCGGTGAGGTCCATCAGCAGCTCCTCAGGAAGGTGTCGAGCACGCGGGTGCCGAAGGTGAGGGCGTCGACGGGCACGCGCTCGTCGATGCCGTGGAACAGCGAGGCGAAGTCCAGGTCCGGGGGCAGCCGCAGCGGCGCGAAGCCGTAGCAGCGCATGCCCAGCTCGGCGAAGGACTTGGCGTCCGTGCCGCCGGAGAGCATGTACGGGAT
>JAPLAT010000100.1 GCA_026393175.1 Pseudonocardiales bacterium | reverse complement strand
TCATCTGCGCGACGGCGGTGGGCGGGTTCCTGGCCGCCGCGCAGGTCGTGGGCGAGACCGGCGGGCGGGTGTCGCTGGTCGGCACGCCCGCCGAGGAGGGCGGCGGGGGCAAGGAGACCCTGGCCAGGGCCGGGGTGTTCGACGACGTGGACGCCGTCGTCATGCTGCACCCGTTCTCCCACGACATCGCCACGCACCCGTTCCTCGGGCGGCGGCAGGTGGAGATGGTGTTCCACGGGGTGGCCGCGCACGCCGCCGCCCAGCCGTTCATGGGCCGCAACGCCCTCGACGCCGCCGTCGCCGCGTACCAGGGCGTCGCCGCGCTGCGCCAGCACCTGCCCGACTCCGACCGCGCGCACGGCGTGTTCACCGACGGGGGCGCCCGGCCCAACGTCGTGCCGGAGCGGGCGGCGCTGCTGTTCTACCTGCGCTCCATGGAGCCCGACACGCTGCGCGACCTCGCCGCCCGCGTGACGGCCGTGGCGGAGGGGGCGGCGGCGATGCACGGCTGCACCGTCGACCTGGTCTGGGACGCGCTGCCCGCCTACCTGCCGATCCGGTTCAACCACGCCCTCGCCGCGCGCTGGGCGGTGAACCAGGCCCCGGCCGGGCGCACCCCGCTGCCGACCGGCGTGGTGCCTACGTCGCTGACCGGGTCGACCGACCTGGGGAACCTGTCCTACCGGCTGCCCGCGATCCACCAGATGATCGCGGTGTCCGAGCCGACCGTCGCGCTGCACACGGCCGGGTTCGCGACGGCGGCCGCGAGCCCGGCGGGCGACCGCGCCGTGCGCGACGGGGCGCTCGGCCTCGCGCTGACCGCCGTCGACTACCTCGCCGACACCGGCCTGCGCGACGCCGTCGCCGCCGAGTTCGCCGCCGCGGGCGGCCCGCTGGACGTGCCGGCCTTCTTCGACTGACCGCGCAGTGCGGCATCGAGCGCGCCGTGCTGCTCCTCACGCCGTTCCGGGCGTCCGGGCTGGCCCCCGGGGCCGGGCGGCGGGATCCGTCCGGTGCCGTAATGGCGGGGTAACGCGCCCGGTACACGGCGCTCCTAGATTCACGCGGCAATCACCCGATCGTGGTCAGGAGTCGCTGCATGTCCCGTTCCCACGCCCTGCACAGCAGGCGCACCTTCCTGCGCCTCACCGGTCTCGGCGCCGCCGGGATCGGCCTCGCCGCGTGCGGCGGGGGCGGCGAGGCGGCGGCACCGGCGGAGGGCGGCACGCTCGGGTCCGTCTCGGTGCAGCTGTCGTGGATCAAGAACATCGAGTTCGGCGGCGAGTTCATGGCCGACTCCCGCGGCTACTACACCGAGGCCGGGCTGGAGTCCGTCGAGCTGATCAGCGGTCCGGTGGACAGCGCCGACGCCCTCGTGCTCGCGGGCAACGTCACCGTCGGCATCTCCGCGCCGGACGCCACCGGCCGGTTCATCGTCGAGCAGGGCGCCCCGCTGAAGATCATCGGGACGACGTTCCAGAAGAACCCGTTCTGCATCCTGTCGATCGAGGAGGGCACCCCGATCCGCACGGTCGCCGACCTCGCGGGCAAGCGCATCGGCATCCAGGCCGGCACCAACCAGACGATCTTCGGCGGGCTGCTGGCCGCGAACGGGATCGACCCGGCGAGCGTCGAGCAGGTCGTCGTGCAGTACGAGCCGACCCCGCTGACCGAGCGCACCGTCGACGGGTTCATGTCCTTCCTCACCAACGAGCCGTTCCTCGTCGCGGCCGACGGGTTCACGCCCGTCACGCTGCCCTTCGCCGACAACGGCCTGCCGCTGGTGTCGGAGTCGTTCGTCGTGCTCCAGGAGACGATCGACAACGACCGGGACCTGCTCAAGGCGTTCCTGGTCGCCGAGATCCGCGGCTGGAACGACGCCGTGGCCGACCCGGCCGAGTCCGCCCGGCTGGCCGTGGAGGTCTACGGCGCCGACCTCGGGCTGGACATCCCCGGGCAGACCGAGCAGGCGATCGCGCAGAACGACCTGATCGTCAGCGACGACACCCGGGCCAACGGGCTGTTCACGATGACCGACGAGCTGGTCGGCGAGGTGATCACCGCGCTCGAGCGGATCGGCGTGACCATCACGGCGGAGGAGCTGTTCGACCTGTCGCTGCTCGACGAGGTCTACGCCGAGAACCCCGACCTGATCACGGGGTGAGCCGGTGACGGCGGTGGGGAGGGCCCGGTCGACGACGGACCCCGCGGCGGAGCCGTGGGCGGCCACCGGCATCGACATCCGCGGCCTGACACGCACGTTCACGCTCGGCAGGCGCACCGTCGAGGCGCTGTCCGACGTGCACCTGGGCACGGCGGAGAACACGTTCCTGTCGCTGATCGGGCCGTCGGGCTGCGGCAAGTCCACGGTCCTGCGGATCCTGGCCGGGCTGGACACCCCGACCGGCGGGACGGCGCTGGTCAACGGCCGGTCCACCCAGGAGATCCGGCGCGGGCACGAGCTCGGCATCGCGTTCCAGGAGGCGGCGCTGCTGCCGTGGCGCTCGGTCACCGCGAACATCCGGCTGCCGCTGGAGGTCGCCGGGATCTCCCCGGAGCCGGGCCTGGTCGAGGACCTGGTGGAGCTCGTCGGGCTCACCAGGTTCGAGAAGGCCAAGCCCGCCCAGCTCTCCGGCGGGATGCGGCAGCGGGTCGCGATCGCCCGCGCGCTGGTCGTGCAGCCGTCGGTGATGCTGCTCGACGAGCCGTTCGGGGCGCTGGACGACATGACCCGCCAGCGGCTCAACGTCGAGCTGATGCGGATCCTCGCCGCCCGCCCGGCGACGACGCTGATGGTCACCCACGGCATCTCCGAGGCCGTGTTCCTCTCCGACACCGTCGCGGTGATGAGCCCGCGGCCGGGCCGGGTCGTCGAGGTCGTGGAGATCGACCTGCCGCGCCCGCGCACCCCCGACCTCATGCGCACCCCGGAGTTCCACGCGCTGGTGGACCGGCTCTCCGAGGTGCTGTTCGGCCGGGAGCAGGGGTGAGCGGGCGACCGGCCTGGCAGGGCGGGCTCGTCGGGGTCGCCCTGATCGTCGCCGCGTGGTGGCTGGCGTCGCTCGTGCTGTTCCAGGGCAGCGGCGCGATCCCCACCCCGCCGTCGGTGTTCGCCGAGTTCACCGACGCGGACCGGTGGGCCTCCACCGTCACCAACGCGACGTCGACGGTGCTCGCCGCCGGTCAGGGCTACCTGTGGGGCAACCTGGCCGCGGTCGCGCTGGCCGTGCTGGTGCTGCTGGCGCCGCCGCTGGAGCCGGTGGCCGACCAGATCGCGATCGTCACCTACTGCATCCCGCTGGTCGCGATCGGCCCGGTGCTGGTCATCGTCGCGGGCCGGGACTGGCCGTCCGGCGCGTCGGTGGTGCTGGCCGCGATGAGCGTCTTCTTCACCACCGTCGTCGGCTGCCTGGTGGGGCTGCGCGCCGCGCCCGCGGCCAGCGTCGACCTCGTGCGGGCCTACGGCGGCTCGGCCTGGACGGCGCTGCGCAAGGTCCGCGCGATCGCCGCGCTGCCCAGCCTGTTCGCCGCCCTGAAGATCGCCGCCCCGGCCGCGTTCCTCGGCGCCGTGCTCGCCGAGTACCTGGGCAGCGGCGGCGACGCGACGCTGGGCCGCGCGCTCATCGCCGCCCAGACCCAGGCCGACGCCCCGCTGCTGTGGTACCTGGCGCTGGTCAGCGGGCTGCTGTCGGGCGTCGGGTACCTGGCCGTGGGGCTGGTGGCGCGCGTCGTCACCCCGTGGACGACGGACGCGGAGGTGGGCCGGTGACCGCCGTCGTGCTGCGCCGCACCGGCAGGACCGCGGCCACGGTCGGGATCGCGTTCGTCGTCCTGATCGGGCTGTGGGCGCTGCTGCTCGCCGTGTTCGACGTGCCGGACTTCGTCGGCAAGTCGCCGCTGGAGGTCTGGCAGTACCTGTTCGCGGCCGACCCGGTGCGCGGCGTGCGGCCGGCGTCGATGAGCGCCGAGCAGGCCCGCGCGGAGGGTTTCGGGGCGCTCGCGACGACGCTGGGCAACGCCGCGATCGGGTTCGGGTCGGGGATGCTCGCGGCCACCGTCACGGCCGTGGCGTTCGTGCTGTTCCGGCCGATCGAGTTCGCCTTCATGCCGATCGCGATGCTGCTGCGCTCGGTGCCGCTGGTGGCGATGGCGCCGCTGCTGCTGCTCGTGTTCGGGCAGGGGGCGCTGGGCATCGCCGTGATCGCCGGGATCGTCGTGCTGTTCCCGGCGCTGGTGAACATCGTGCTCGGGCTCACCTCCGCCCCGCCGCAGGCGCTCGACGTCATCCGCGTCAACGGCGGGTCCGCGCTGACCGCGCTGCTGAAGGTGCGCATCCCCGCCGCGCTGCCGCAGTTCCTCGCCTCCGCGCGGATCTCGGTGCCCGGCGCGATCGTCGGCAGCATGCTGGCCGAGTGGCTCGTCGGGTTCGAGGGCCTGGGCGGGGTGCTCAGCGGCTACAAGGGCAGCGGCAACTACGGCGGCGTCTGGACGGTCGTCGCGCTGGCCGTCATGGCGTCGGTGGTGCTGTACGCGGTGGCGACGGTCGTCGAGACCGCGGCGCTCGCGTCCTGGGGCCCGCAGGCGGGACTGGCCCGCTGACCGCTACGCGGTGACGCCGACGAGCCCCCGCGCGCCGCGGAGCCCGACGCACCCCACGCAGCCGACGCAGTCCACGCACCCCACGCACCCCACGCAGCCGACGCACCCGCGGCAGAACACGCAGGCCACGCACCCCGCACAGGCCAGCAGCCCGACGCTGAGCATCGTGAGCACGCTGGCCAGCACCGCCACGCTGCCCGCCGTCGCCGCGCTCGCCAGCACGCCGGTGCTGCCGGCCGTGGCCGCGCTGCCGGCCACACCGACGCTCCCGGCCGTCGCCGTGCTGCCGAGCACCCCGGCGCTGCCCGCGGTGGCCGCGCTGCCCAGCACGCCCACCGAGTCCACCGTGGCGACGCTCCCGACCACGGCCCGCTCGCTCCCCGTCCACTCCACGGGGTGATCCTGCCCGCCGCCTGTGCTGCCGGGGAACCGTTTCCCTGCGACGATCCTCCGATGACCGCGTTCGAGCACCTCGGCGAGGCCCTGGGCACCGACTTCTTCTCGGTGCGGGAGCAGTTCACGGGCGAGCAATGGGACAAGTTCATCGCCGTGCGCAAGTTCGTCGACGACGAGGTGCTGCCCGACATCGGCGCCTACTGGGAGTCCGCCGAGCTGCCCTGGCACCTGTTCCGGCGGCTCCCGGAGCTCAAGGTGGTCGGCGAGGACATCGACGGGTACGGCGCGGCCGGCATGAGCCCGATGGCGGTCGGGCTCGTGCACATGGAACTGCACCGCGGCGACGGCTCGCTGGGCACGTTCCTCGGCGTGCACGCCGGGCTCGCGATGCAGTCGATCGCGATGTGCGGCTCGGAGGAGCAGAAGCAGCGCTGGCTGCCCGCGATGTCGACGATGGAGAAGATCGGCGCGTTCGCCCTCACCGAGCCCGACCACGGCTCCGACTCGATCGCGCTGGCCACCACCGCCCGGCGCGACGGCGACCACTGGGTCCTCGACGGCGTCAAGCGCTGGATCGGCAACGGCACGATCGCCGACCTCGTCGTCGTCTGGGCGCGCGACACCGACTCGGGCGAGGTCAAGGGGTTCGTCGTGGAGACCCCGGCGGAGGGCTACGAGGCGTCGGTGATCACCGGCAAGGTGTCGCTGCGCTCGGTCTGGCAGGCCGACATCGAGCTCCGCGGCGTCCGCGTCCCGGACGAGAACCGGCTGGAGAACGCCCGCACGTTCAAGGACTGCGCGAAGGTCCTCGCCAACACCCGCGGCATCTGCGCGTGGATGGCGCTGGGCCACGCGACCGCGGGCTACGACGCGGCGATGCGCTACGCGATGGCCCGCGAGCAGTTCGGCAAGCCGCTGGCGTCGTTCCAGATCGTGCAGCAGCGGCTGGTGCGCATGCTCGCCGACCTGACGTCCATGCAGCTCTACTGCATGCAGCTGGGCCGCCTCGCCGACGCCGGGCGCCTGTCGCCGACCGTCGCGGGGCTGGCCAAGATGCACAACACCCGCACGGCGCGGAAGGTCCTCTCCGAGGCCCGCGACCTGCTGGGCGGCAACGGCATCCTGCTCGAGCACCACGTCGTGCGGCACTGGGCCGACATCGAGGCCATCCACACCTTCGAGGGCACCGAGACGATGCAGACGCTCATCGTCGGGCGCGACATCACCGGCATCGGCGCGTTCACCTAGCCCGCCGCCGAGGCCGGGCCGAACTCCTCCTCCCACGCCCGGTAGCCGCCGTCGAGGTCGGTGGCGTTGCGCAGGCCCAGGTCCTGCAGCGACGCCGCCGCCAGGCTGGAGCTGTAGCCCTCCGAGCAGAACAGGATCCAGGTGACGTCGTGATCGACGGCCTCCGGGATCCGCGCGTCCGAGGTGGGGTCGAGCCGCCACTCGACGTGGTTGCGCTCGATCACCATCGCCCCGTCGATCTCGCCCTCCTCGGCCCGCTGCCACCCCGGGCGGGTGTCGACGAGGTACGCCCCCCGCGCCACCATCGCCGCCGCCCGCCGCGGGTCGGGCCGGTCCAGCCGTGCCCGCGCCGCGGCCAGCATCTCCTCGATCGTCACGCGACCCCTCCCTCGACGAGCTCGCTGCGCGTCCGGCGCAGCCTGCCGCCGTCCGCCGCGTAGTAGGACATCGCCGTCAGCGGCGGCGAGTAGGCGTGCACGCTCACGGCGGACTGCCGGGCCGTGTTGGCGACGTCGTGCACGTGGCCGAGCCCGAACCCGACGCTGCGCCCCGCGCGGAGCCGGTGCCCGCGCAGCCCGGAGGTCGTCCAGCGGGTCTCGGTCAGCGTCCCCGACACGACGGTGAGCGCCCCCAGCGACCCGGCGTGGTCGTGCAGCTCCGCGAACTGCTCGGTAGCCCAGCTGATCAGCCAGACGTCGACGAAGTCGTCGCCCCGCACGCGGGTGTACCAGCGGCGGTCCGGGTCGACGACGACCGGGTGCCGGCCGGCGCGCACCTCGGCGGCGACGCGCCGGGTGAGCGCGACGAGATCCGTGAGGGCCAGCGGCGTGGGCGCGGTGACGGGGGCGTGCTGCAGCACGGAGTCTCTCCAGTGGTCGTGCCGAGATTCGAGCGGACGGGCAGGTCAGCTCGGGCGACAGCACTGGTCGACGTGGTCCGCGCGGCGGCAGCCCCAGATCTCTCCGAGGACGGGGACGGCGGACACGACGCCATCCGAGCACACCCGGACCCCTTGCCTCCACACCCTCCCAGCCCCCGGTACCCCGTGCCACGGCGTCCGGGTGAAATGTCCGCCGCGGCCCGTGGGCGACAATGCCGTCGTGGCGACCCTCCTCGACGACGGCAGCTGGGAGATCCAGGGCACCCGGCTGCGTTTCCCGGTCCGCATCCGGCACGCGCGGGCCGCGTGCGCGACCTACCTGGTGCGCACCGACCGGGCCCGCGACCTCGTCGCCGGCACCGGGCTCGACCTGGTCTCGGTGGCCGGGCGCACCCCCGCGTTCCTCGCGCTGGTGGACTACCGGGACAACGACCTCGGTGACTACGACGAGGTCGGCGTCGCGTTCCTCGCCCGCCACCGCGGGCGCACCGGCCCCTACGTGCACCAGCTCCCGGTCACCCAGCGGTTCACCATGGAGGCCGGCCGGGCGCTGTGGGGGCTGCCGAAGTGGCTCGGCGGCGCGGAGCTCGTGATCGACGGCCGGGACGCCCGCTGCCACCTCACCGACGACACCGGGCGGCACGTGCTGTCCGCCGTGCTGCGCACGTTCGCGCCGCGCCTGCCCGGCACGCTCACCGGCGGCGTCACCGCGCTGGCCCCGCACGAGGGCGGCGTGTTCGCCTCCGCCGTGCGCGCCCGCGTCGGCGGTGTGCGGGTCGGGCGGTCCGCGTCGCTCGTGCTCGGCCACGGGCACCCGATGGCCGAGGAGCTGCGGGCGCTTCGGCTGCCGCGCAGCCCGCTCGCCGTCGTCACCGCCGACCGGGTGGCGTTCGAGATGGACCCGGCGCTGGACGTGCCGCGCTAGGCGCCCTCAGCGGTGCGCGGCGAGCCAGTCCCGCAGGTCCGCCAGCGGGCCGTCGCGCTCGGGCTCGTTGTAGATCTCGTGCCACAGGCCCGGGTAGTAGCGCACGGTCTGGTCGGGCGAGCCGCTGGTGCGCTCCAGCAGCCGCGACCCGGAGACCTCGGTGAGGACGTCCTCGAGGCCGTGCTGGAGCAGCAGCGGCAGCCGCAGGCCGCGGGCCCGCTCGGGCAGCACGTCCATCTGCGCGAACAGCGCCGAGGACAGCCCGAGCGTCGGGTTGCCCTGGTGGACGAGCGGGTCGGCCTGGTAGGCGGCGACGACGGCCGGGTCCTTGCTGATCTTCGTGGCGTCGATGCCTGCCGGGCGCAGCGTCGGCGCGACGCGGGCGAGCAGCCGCAGCACCGGGACGGCCGCCTTCGGCACGGCGTTGCTGGCCAGCGCGGGGGCGGACAGGACCAGCCCGCGCAGGCCCGTGCCGTGCTGCAGCGCGTAGGCCAGCGCGATCTGGCCGCCCATGCTATGGCCGAGCAGGAACACCGGCAGCCCGGGGTGGCGGGCGGCGACGTGCCGGCGGAACGCGTCGAAGTCGGCGAGCCAGTCGCCGTAGTCGTCGAGGTGGGCCCGGCGGCCCCCGGAACGGCCGTGGCCGCGGTGGTCCAGCCCGTAGACGGCCCAGCCGTCGGGCACGAGCGCGTCCTCGACGTGGCCGTAGCGCCCGGAGTGCTCGCCGAGGCCATGGCAGATCAGCAGGACGCCGGTCGGGTCGTCCGCGGGCAGCTGCCCCTGCCAGTACAGCCCGACGCCCCGCGCGCCGTCCAGCCTGCCCTCGACCCGCTCGCCGCGATCCGCCACGGCGCCAATCTAGCCCGCCGCGACCCCCGCCGGGGCCAGCTCCACGTCGTGCACGGCCTCGGCCTCGTCCCGGACCGTCACCAGGTCCACGTCGGGTTCGCACCCGGCCGCGGCCACGGACACGGCGTACTCGCCGCCCGCGAGGTCGGCGAGCCGGAACGTCCCGTCGGCGGCGGTGTTCGTGGCCTCGACGACCTCGCCGTCCTGCACGAGCGTGACGCGGGCGCCCGCCACGGGGCCGTCCTCGCCGGTCACGGTGCCGGTGAGCACCGCGGAGCGCACGAGCACGAGCACCGCGTCCGCCGGGGCGTCGCCGACGGTGAGCGCGACCGCCCCCGGCTGGTGCTCCGCGGCCGTCGCGACCAATACGAACGACCCCGGCCGCGGCGCCTGCAGCGTGCCGGCGCCCGCGGCGTCGGAGCGGCCCGTCGCCGTCTCGCGGCCGTGGTCGTCGAGGAGGGCGACGGCGACGTCGGCGATCGGCTCCCCGGTGTGCCGCACCACGCGGAAGCGGACGGGCTGCGCGGCCCCGGCCTGCGGCTCGGGCTCTGGCCGCGCCGGGGACTCCAGCGCGATGTCGGGGGCCCGGTCCGGGCGCGAGGCCAGGTCGGCCGCGCCGAACGTGCGCAGCAGCGCGAGGTCCGCGGCGGCCTGCTCGGCGGCGAGCCTGCCCGGGTCGCGCCGGTCCGGCCCGGCGGGCGCGGCCTCCGGTGCCGGGGCGGGCTCGCGGGGCGGCGGGTTGTCGAACAGGAGGTCCGGGTCGGCCCCGGGGAAGCCCACCGCGGGGGGCTCCGGCTCGGCCGGCCGTGGGGTGCGGATCCCGCCGACGGCCGCGGCCGCGAGGGCGCCGATCCCGGTGGCCGCGCCGATACCGGCGATCCCCGCGGTCCGGGGCTCCCGCGTCTCGTCGGCGGTGCGGGGTCCGGCGTCCTGCGCCTCGGCGGCGGGCGTTCCGGTGGGGTGGTCCGCCGGGCCGTCGTCGCTCGGCCCCGCGG
>JAPLAT010000425.1 GCA_026393175.1 Pseudonocardiales bacterium | reverse complement strand
TCGGAGGTGTCCTTGCCCAGCGCGTCGAGCACCACAGTGCCCGCCCAGAAGCCGATCGGCAGGTCGCTCAGGGCGGCGTGCAGCGAGTGGCCGGCCCAGCGGCCGCCGTGCATCAGCTCGACGAGGAGGTTGTCGCGGTGGCGGTCGTAGAGCGGCTGCGAGACCGCCGACACCGACTCCTCCAGCGACTTCAGCCACGGCCACCGCTCCACCCGGGCGAACAGGTGCCGGTGCCACGTGGTGACCCCCAGGGGTCCTTCGGTGTCCGACATGGACTCTCCCGTCCTCCTGCGGTGGCGCGCAGTCAGGGGACGATCCCATCCGGATCAGGTGACGGCCGTCTCATCGTGCGACGGAGGACGCACTCCGGGGAGCAGGCGCAGCGCGTGCAGCGCCGTCGACAGCTCCGCGAGCGCGGTGGGGTGCTCCAGGTCGCGCCCGGTGTGCTCGGCGACGCGGCGCAGGCGGTGCCGGACGGTGTTGGGGTGCACGAACATCCGCTTGCCCGCGGCCGTGGCCGAACCGCCCACGGCGAGCCAGGTCTCGAGGGTGTCGAGCAGCAGGTCCTGCTCGTCGCGCCGCAGCGCGAGGATCTCCCCGAGCACGCGCCGGGCGATCTGCGTGGCCGCCTCCGGGGCGGCGGCGACGAGCGTGGCGAGCGGCGTGTCGTCGAAGTGCCGGACCGAGGGCCGCCCGACCGGCGCGCTCTGCAGCGCGATGCGGGCGAGGTAGAGCGCGCGCGGCGTCTCGTCGAGGGCGGGGTAGACCGGGCTGACGCCGACGCGTCCCGGCGCGGCCCCCGCGACGACCCGGACCGCGGCCGTGGCGTCCGCCCCGGGCAGCGACACCACCCCGACCTCGACGTCGGGCAGCAGCCGCCACGCCGACGAGACGTTGACCGCGCGGAGCTTCGAGGTGATCTCCGGCAGCGCGACGACGCCCACCGACGCCACCTCGGCCGCGACCGTGACGAACGCGCCGGTCGAGGGCAGGCCGAGCCCGCTGGCGATCTCCCACACCGAGCCGACGGCGCCCGTCGTCAGCGCCTCCACCAGCGCCGAGCGCTCCTGCTCGTGGCGGCGCAGCGCGTGGGCGGCTGCGTCGCGGTAGGAGGTGGTCAGGGCGGTGGAGTACTCGTCGGCCTTGCGGAACACGTGCGTGGCCAGCGCGGCCAGCTCGCGGGCGTCGACCCGGCCGGTGGCGATGGCGGCGTCGGCGAGGACCTCCCAGAACTCGGAGAAACCGACCCGGAACCCGGTCAGGAGCTCGGGGAGCGGCGCCCCCGCGCGGCCGCGCAGCTCGCCCGTGCGGTGCGCGGCGGCGAGGTCGGCGCCGTCGGGCAGGTCGTCGGTGCGCAGCAGGTACCGGACGTTCTCGACGGCTGCGGTCCGCAGGGCCTCGCCGCTGACGTAGGTCTCGTCGCGGTAGAGGGGGAGCGCGGCGCGCACGCGCTCGACGATGCGGTCGACGACCTCGTCGAAGCGGTCGAGCAGGGCGGGCGCGACCAGGACCAGCGCGCGCGGGGCGTCGGGCACGCCGTGAGCCTAGGTCCCGCGGGCCGCTGTCCGTGCGGACAATCCGGACGCCCCGGCGGTGTCCGCCGGAACGTCGCCACCGGGGGCGGGCCGCCACCACGCTGAGCGGGTCCCCACCGCCCGTTCCGGAAGGTCCGCCATGAGCAGCCCCGCACCCGACACGATCGTCCTCGTCCACGGCTTCTGGGTCACACCCCGCAGCTGGGAGGACTGGATCGCGCACTACGAGAGCAAGGGCTACCGCGTCCTCGCCCCCGCCTACCCCGGCTTCGAGGTGGAGGTCGAGGCGCTCAACGCCGACCCCGCGCCCGTCGAGGCCGTCACCGTCCCCGCGATCGTCGAGCACCTGGAGTCGGTGATCAAGGAGATCGAGACGCCGCCGATCATCATGGGCCACTCGGCGGGCGGCGCGTTCACGCAGATCCTGCTCGACCACGGGCTCGGCGCCGCCGGCGTCGCGCTGAACTCGGCGCCCACCGAGGGCGTGCCGGTCGTGCCGATCAGCCAGATCCGGTCGACGTTCCCCGTGCTGAAGAACCCGGCCAACCGGCACAAGGCGATCACCTACGACTTCGAGCACTGGAACTACGCGTTCACCAACACCTTCCCCGAGGACCGGGCGCGGGCGCTCTACGAGCGCTACGCCGTGCCGGTGTCGGGGCGGATCCTGTTCGAGAGCGCGCTGGCCAACCTCGTGCCCGGGCACGGCGGCACCTACGTCGACTACCACAACGCGGGCCGCGCGCCGCTGCTGTTCGTCGCGGGCACCGAGGACAACATCATGCCGCCGAAGGTGCAGTGGTCCAACGCGCGGCACTACAAGGCCGACAGCACGCCCACCCGGGTCGTGGAGTTCAGCGACATGCCGCACCTGCTGCCCGCCGCGCCCGGCTGGGAGGACGTCGCCGACTACGTGCTGGCCTGGGCGCTGCGCCACGCCCGCAGCTAGGCGGTCACGCGTCCGAGGGGCGCAGCCGCAGCGACGGCGGCAGCGAGTGCGCCGCCGTCGCGACCTCCAGCCCGGTGAGCAGGCGGTGCACGTCGGGCGGGAGGCGGTCGTGCGCGGCGGCGATGCCGGCGCGCACGGCCGCGCGGTCGCCGTCGACGTCCAGGGAGCGCTCCGCCCCCACCGCGACGAGCACGGCCGCGCACACCGCGGCTCCGTCGTCGAGGTCACCGGGGCGGCGCAGCTTGTGCTCCAGGTGCACCCGCGGGCGGGCCGAGGCCAGCAGGTCCACCGCGGGGAAGCGGGGCGTGCCGCGGCCCAGCAGCCCGCGCCCGCCCCGGGCGACGATGCCCGCGGCGACGAGGCGGGAGGACACGGTGTCGAGGAAGTGGTCGGCGAGCGCGCCCACCCAGGCGGCGACGGTGTGCTCGCGCGGCTGCGCGGCGACCGCCGCCAGCACGTAGTCCGCGTCGGGGTCGGGCTCCTCGCGCCGGGCGTGCGCGAGCCCGAGGCGCCCGTCGGTGACGCGCAGCCGGCCCGCGAGCACCAGGTCCGCGAGCAGCGCGCCCACGACGCCGCAGCGCAGGGCCACGGGGCCAACCGAGGGCCGCCCGGTGAACGTGTCGTGCAGGACGAGGAAGACCTGGTCGGTCAGCGGCTCCTGCAGGGTCCGGGTCCTCACCGCGCCCCCGCCTCCTGCCGCGCGACCCGGGCCCGGGACTCCACGAGGGTGGCGACGAAGCCGAGCACGAGCGCGAGCAGCACGCCGAGGTTGGCGTAGGCCCAGGCGCCCTCGCGGCCGCCGAGCGGGCCGAGCAGGTAGCCCTGCCAGGTCAGCCACGCCGCGTTGGCGTTGACGACGAGGCCCCAGCCGAGCACCGAGGCCACGACGACGACGGCCACCGGGAACCACTGGACGTCGCCGTAGCGGCCGCGGGGGCGGTAGAGGTCGTCCTCGGCGTAGGGGGCGCGGCGCAGCAGGACGTCGGCGAGCATGATCCCGCACCACGCCGCGACCGGGACGCCGAGCGTGATGAGGAAGCCGATGAACTGGGCCTGGAAGTCGCCCGCCACGAACACGACGTACACGGTGCCGACCACCATGATCGCGCCGTCGATCAGCGCCGCCGTGGGGCGCGAGACCTTGAGCCCGGTGGCGAGCAGCGCCAGCCCCGACGAGTAGATGTCCAGCACCGCGCCGCCGACGAGGCCGAGCACGGCGACGATCGCGAACGGGACGAGGAACCAGGTGGGCATGGCCGCGGCGAGCGCCCCGACCGGGTCGGCCGAGATGGCCTCGGACAGCTCCGGCGAGGACCCGGCGAGCAGCAGCCCGAACGTGAGCAGCAGCAGCGGCCCGGCGGCGCCGCCGATCGTCGTCCAGGCGACGACGCCGCGGCTGGAGGAGGTGCGCGGCAGGTAGCGGGAGTAGTCGGCGGCGACGTTGACCCAGCCCAGCCCGAACCCGGTCATGAGCAGCACGAGCGCCCCGATCACGGCCCCGGTGTCACCGGAGGGCAGCGCGGCGACGGCGCCCAGGTCGATCGTGGGCGCGGCCAGCACGACGTAGACGACGGTGAGCACCGCGGTGACGACCGTGATCACCGACGAGATCCGCATGATGACGTCGAAGCCGAGCACCCCGGCGCCGACGACCAGCGCGGCCACGATGACCAGCGCGACGACCTGCGTGCCGACCCCGCCGCCCGCGCCGAGGCGCTCGAAGACCGTGGCGGTCGCGAGCGTCGCCGTGATCACCAGCACCGTCTCCCAGCCGACGGTGAGCAGCCAGGAGATGCCCGACGCGAGCCGGTTGCCGCGCACACCGAACGCCGCGCGGGAGAGCACCATCGTCGGCGCCGAGCCGCGCTTGCCCGCGACGGCGACGAACCCGCAGAGCAGGAACGAGAACGTCACGCCCAGCACGCCGACGACGAACGCCTGCCAGAACGAGATCCCGAAGCCCAGCGCGTAGGCGCCGTAGCTCACCCCGAGGATGGAGATGTTGGCGCTGAACCACGGCCAGAACAGCTGGCGCGGGATCCCCCTGCGTTCCTCGTCGACGATGACGTTGATGCCGTTGTGCTCAACCTGGAAGCCGCTCCCGGTCGCCTGAGTCGCGTCCACACCCGTCCCTTCGGTCGCGCACAACCTACTCGACCCCGAGCGTCCCCGCATCACGCGTGAGGGGCATCACCGCAGGTCACAGCCGGTATGCGGGCGCTCGCACGGGGCCACGACGGGGGTCGCGGCGCAGCAGTGGCAGCACCCGCGGCGCGACGACGGTGGACAGCACGACCACGCTGGTGGACCGCGTCACCAGCCCCGAGCGGCTGAGCACGAGCAGCGTCTCCTGCAGGTCCTCGTGCGAGGACGCGCCGAGGCGGCACAGCACGTCCGACGAGCCGGTGGTGGCGTGCGCCTCCAGCACGGCGGGCAGGGCGTCCAGGGCGGCGGCCACGTCGTCCAGGGCTCCCTGCGCGATCTCCAGCGTCACGAAGGCCTGCACCGGGAAGCCGGCGGCGACCACGTCGACGTCGGGGCCGTAGCCGGTGATCACGCCGTCGCGCTCGAGCCGGTCCAGCCGGGCCTGCACCGTGCCCCGGGCGACGCCGAGGGTGCGCGAGAGCTCCAGCACCCCGGCGCGGGGGCTGTCCCGCAGCGCGGTGAGCAGGTCGACGTCGAGCGCGTCCAACATGGGCTGACTGTACAGCTCTGCGTCGCGTCGGCTGGACGATCTGGTCGGCAGGACCAGCTCCGAGGGGTCCGGTTGCACAGGTGCGGCCGGCGCGCTGCACTGGCGGCATGAGCATCGACGCGACCCTGACGAGCCAGGAGCGCCTGGCGGAGCTCGACCTCGACCAGCTGCGCCGCCTGGTCGGGCTCGTGGAGTACGACGCCGAGGGCGACCCGTTCCCGGTGACCGGCTGGGACGCCGTCGTCTGGGCGGTGGGCAACGCCACCCAGGCCGCGCAGTTCTACCGCGCCGTCTACGGCATGGAGCTCGTCGCGTACTCCGGCCCGGAGACCGGCAACCGCGACCACCACGCCTACGTGCTGCGCTCGGGCGCCGTCCGGTTCGTGCTGACCGGCGCCGTCGACCCGGCGAGCCCGGTGGCCGACCACCACCGCCGCCACGGCGACGGCATCGTCGACATCGCCCTCGAGGTGCCCGACGTCGACCGCTGCATCGCCCACGCCCGCGCCGAGGGCGCGACGGTCCTCACCGAGCCGCACGACGTGTCCGACGAGCACGGCACCGTCCGGCTCGCCGCGATCGCCACCTACGGCGAGACCCGGCACACCCTCGTCGACCGCTCCCGCTACACCGGCCCCTACCTGCCCGGCTTCGTCGCCCGCAGCGCCGGCCCGGCCCCGAAGCGCATCTTCCAGGCGCTCGACCACGTCGTCGGCAACGTCGAGCTGGGCCGCATGGACGAGTGGGTCGGCTTCTACAACCGCGTCATGGGCTTCACGAACATGGCCGAGTTCGTGGGCGAGGACATCGCCACGGAGTACTCCGCGCTGATGAGCAAGGTCGTCGCCAGCGGCAACCACCGGGTGAAGTTCCCGCTCAACGAGCCGGCGGTGGCGAAGAAGCGCAGCCAGATCGACGAGTACCTGGAGTTCTACGGCGGCCCCGGCGCCCAGCACCTCGCGCTGGCCACGAACGACATCCTCACCGCCGTCGACGTGCTGCGCGAGCGCGGCGTGGAGTTCCTGTCCACGCCCGCGTCCTACTACTCCGACCCGGCGCTGCGGGCCCGCATCGGCGAGGTGCGCGTGCCGATCGAGGAGCTCGCGAGCCGCGGCATCCTCGTCGACCGCGACGAGGACGGCTACCTGCTGCAGATCTTCACCAAGCCGGTCGGCGACCGGCCGACGGTCTTCTTCGAGCTGATCGAGCGGCACGGCTCGCTCGGCTTCGGCGCCGGCAACTTCCAGGCGCTGTTCGAGGCCATCGAGCGGGAGCAGGCCCGGCGGGGCAACTTCTGAGACACCACGGCGGCCCGGGGAGGCGCTAGTTTCCGGCCCATGGCCGACGACGACGTCCTCGACGTGCTGGAGAAGGTCCCCCAGCTCGCCGACTCGCAGCTGTGGGAGATCGCCAAGCGGGTGCGGCTGTTCCGCACCCGCGCCGACGGCGAGGACCAGACCGTCGAGGTCGAGCTGTCCACGGACAGCGCGCGGCGGTGGGTCGCGGTCGCCCGTGACGCCGAGCGCGGGATCGAGGCGCACGGCGTGCCGATGCCCGGACTGAACGGCGCGGTGCACATGGTGCCCTGGTACATGCTCGACGACTAGAGGGGTGCTGTTCCCCACCGCCCGAGAGCCTCACGATCGACGACCTCGGCCGGACGGACGAGCTGTTCCTCCACCCGATCACGTCGTCCGGCGCTCCCGGCCGCGGGTGGGGACGGTGCTGCTCGCGCACCGGTAGCGGTGGTCGGCCGTCACGATCGTCGGTCCGGCGCGTTCCCGGCCGGATCCGGCCGGATCCGCGCCCATGTGGTGATCATGGACCACCGGGCCGCCGCCCGCGGGTACGTGGACGGCGGACCGGGGCCCCGGAGGGCTCACCCGCCCAGCGCCCTCCGTACCAGCTCCGCGCCCGCGACGAGCGCGTGCGGCGCGCACCGGTCGCTCGACCTGTGACCCGCCCGCCCGTCGGTCACCCCGCGGTCCACCGCACGGCGCGCGCGAGGAGGGGCTCCTCCTGCACGCGCGGACCCCGTCGCGCACCGCTCCGCCGGGGAGTGGGACGAACGACGTGTTCGACGTGTTCGACGTGATCAGGTGCGGGGCGGTCGAACACGGACACAACCCGCTGGTGGGCCCGGGCGCCCGGTCGTAGCGTCGGTGATCACCCCACCGGGTGATCACCCCACGAGGAGCCGCCCGTGCCCACCCGACGTTCCGTCCTCGCCGCCCTCCCCCTCGCCGCCGGCGCACTGGCCGCCGGGTCGGTGGCGTGGCCCCCCGGCACCGCGGCGGCCGCCCCCGCCGATCGGCCGACCCGCGGCGAGAGCCCGATCGCGCTCTCCACCCGCCGCGCCCGTCCCGCGCCGGACCTGCCCGAGCTGGTCCTGGACTACCCCACCGACGTCGACGTGCGCGTCCGCTACGTCAGCCGCGACCCCGACGACCCCTCCGGCTGCAGCACCCGCGGCCGCGAGGAGACCGTCGAGGCCGAGGTGCCCGCGGGGGCGGCGACCCTGCACCTGGGCGACGCCCGCTACGAGCTGCTGCAGTTCCACTTCCACACCTCGTCCGAGCACGTCCTGGACGGGCACCGGTTCCCCGTCGAGCAGCACTGGGTGCACCGCGGGGAGGACGGCTCGACCCTGGTGCTCGGCCTGTTCCTCGCCGCGGGCGGGCGCAGGCGCAGCGCCCAGGACCGGGTGCTGGAGCGGCTGCCCGAGGAATGCGGCGAGGAGGTGGAGGTCGGCGGGCTGGACCTGGCCGCCGCCCTGCCCCGCGACCTCACGACGTTCCGCTACCCGGGCTCGCTCACCACCAGCCCCTACACGCAGGGCGTGTCGTGGCTCGTGCTCGCGCGGCACCGCACGTTGGCCACGGCCACCGTCACCCGGTTCCGGACCCTGTTCCCCGACGGCGACGCGCGCGACCTCCAGCCCCTCGCCGGCCGAGTGGTGCAGCTGCGCCGGCAGTGACCCTCCCCCACGTTGCAGCAAAGCCACTTTGACGCAATCTCCTTGCGTCAAAGTGGCTTTGCTGCAACCGGGCCGGGGCGAGGTCGTCGCCCACACGGCCTACGGCCGGCCGCTCGTCGCCCCGGACGTCGCAGCGCGCCGACACCCTCCGTCGCCGACCGCCGAACCGCGCACCCCGGTGCGGCGAGTGGCGCAGCGGCCCGCCGCTCGTCGCACGCCACCGCTCGGTCGTCTCACCCGCGGCCCTCCGATGCGGCGGAACGCGCCGCGGTTGCCTAGCTTCTGTTCCGGGTCAATGACGGCACGGTCACGAACCGGACACGGGACTCCCCACCCGACACCGCTCCCCACCTGGTGTGTCCGGCCGCGCCGCCGACCCGGAAGGTTGATCGTGGCTCGGCATCGCTCCCCCCGAGGCCGCCGCGCGCACCCGGACCTGGTCCTGAACCGGACCGAGCCCCTGGTGCGCCGCGCGGCCGCCGCACGTCCGCTCCTCGCGAGCACCCCGGTCCGCCGTGGCGCGGCCGCCGTCGCCGTCACCGGCGGCGCGTTCTCCCTCATGGGCGCCGCCGCCCCCGCCGCCGTGCCCGCGGCGGCCCCGGAGATCGCCGACGCCGCGGCGTACACGCAGCTCCCGGTCGCGGACCTGCCCTCGGCCGCCGACGGCGTCCCCGCCGTCGTGATGATGCCGGCCGTGTCGCCGGTCGCCCCCGAGCCGGACGTGCTCGACGACCCGTCGCCGCTGGTCAAGGCCGTGCAGCTGGGCGAGGAGCTCGCCGCGCGGCTCGAGGCCGAGCGCGTCGAGGCCGAGGAGCGCGCCCGCGCCGAGGCCGAGCGGGCCGCCGCGGAGGCCGAGGAGGCCGCCCGGCGCGCCGCCGCCGGCGCCGACTGCGGCATCGACACCGGCCAGCTCGGCGCGGTGAAGGGCTTCGTCCGCGAGGCCGCCCAGGCCCTGGGCTGCGCCTACGACGTGGACACCATGCACGGGGTCGCGGGCCGCGCCGGCACCTCGGACCACCCCTCCGGCCTGGCCGTCGACTTCATGATCGGCCGGTCGGCGGGCGACGCGCTCGCCCAGTGCGCGCTGGAGAACATGGACGCGTTCGGCATCAAGTACGTCATCTGGGAGCAGCGCATCAACCACGGTGACGGCTGGGAGCTGATGGAGGACCGCGGCGGCGTCACGGCCAACCACTTCGACCACGTCCACATCTCGTTCGACCAGGCGGGCGGCGGCGACTTCTCCGGGTGCTGACCTGCTGCTAGAACTGGCACATGGACGTCGCCGGTCAGGTCGAGCTGCACTTCCACGGGGACACCGTGGCCGCCGGGAACCACCACAACCTCTCGGCGGTGCGCGTCGAGGGCGAGCACCTGTGGCTGGCCGGGGACGAGACGGCGACGCTCGAGCGCCTCACGCTCGACTCGCCCACGGCCCCGACCAGGGGCGACGACCAGCGGACGTTCGCCCTGGCCGACCTCGTCGACCTGCCGGGCCCGCCCGAGGAGGAGGCCGACCTGGAGGGGCTGGCCCGCTCCGGCGACTGGCTGTGGACCATCGGGTCGCACAGCCTGGTGCGCAAGCGGATCAAGCCCCACCACTCCGACGCCAAGGCCTACAAGCGCCTGGCGAAGGTGCGGTTCGAGCCCAACCGGTTCGTCATCGCGCGGCTGGCCGTGCAGCCGGGCGAGGACAGGCGCCCCGAACTGGTCCGCGCCGCCGCCGACGGCCGCCGCTCCGCGATCGTGGGCGCGCCGGGCACCGAGAACCTCGCCGACCTGATCCGCGGCGACGAGCACCTCGGCGCCTTCCTCGCCATCCCCTCCAAGGACAACGGCCTCGACGTCGAGGGGCTCGCGGTGCACGGCGAGTCGGTCTACGTCGGGCTGCGCGGCCCGGTGCTGCGCGGGTGGGCCGTCGTCCTGCAGGTGCTGCCGCAGGAGGACCCGGACGACGCGGGCCGGCTCGTGCTCGGCGCGTTCCCGGGCGGTGAGCGCTACCGCAAGCACCTGCTCGACCTCGACGGCCTGGGCGTGCGCGACCTGTGCCCCGACGGCGACGACCTGCTCGTGCTCGCCGGGCCGTCCATGGCGCTGTCCGGGCCGGTCCGGGTGTACCGCTGGCACGGCGCGGCGGTCGCCGAGACCTCCCGCGTCGTGCGCGGCGCGGAGCTCACCCGGGAGCTCGACCTCACCCACGGCGAGGGCGAGGACCACGCCGAGGGCATCGCGCTGCTACACCCGTCCGCGTCGCACCGGCTGCTGGTCGTCTACGACAGCCCGGCCCCGGCCCGGCGCCCGACCGAGCACTCCGTCCTCGCCGACCGGGTCGCGATCCAACCGTTCGTCGCGCGCAACGGCACGCCCGTCTCACAGCGAGTCACCACCGAATCCGTTCCGTGACCGGAGCGCTATCGTCCTGACGGACCGCGCAGCAGCTCCCCCTCCAGCGCGGTACGAACAGCGAAGGTAGGACGTGTCCCGGCATCGCTCCCCCGCCGGCCGGAACGCGCACCACGGACCCGCCCCCGAGCGGGTCGTTGCTCCCGGTGCGCGTCCGCGCCGCACGCACGACGGCCCGGCGTGGCCCGGCCCCGAGGTCGACCGCGCCCCGGCCCGGTCCGCCTCCGCCGTCGGCCTGCTCGAGCGCGAGCCCGGCCGGGAGCGCCCCGAGTGGTTCGACCGGCCGCACCCGGTGCCGCCGCGGGTCGAGCGGGCCCCGGCGCGGGCCGCCCGGCCCCGGAGCCGCGAGGTCGACGACGCCGGGTGGACCCCCGTCCCCGCGCCGGTGGCGGAGCCCGCGCCCGTCGCCCCCGCGGTGCTCTCCCCCGACGAGTGGGAGTCCCAGCACGCGCTGCACGTCCC
>JAPLAT010000051.1 GCA_026393175.1 Pseudonocardiales bacterium | reverse complement strand
CGTGGAGTCGGTGCGCTTCGAGAGCCAGCAGGAGGCCTACGAGCGCTACCGGGAGCTGTTCGCCGGGCAGTCGCTGGCCGAGGTCGTGCGCCCGCAGTCGCTGCCGGCGACGCTGCGCGTGCGGCTGGCCGACCAGGTCGCGGGCGCGCAGGCCGTCCGCGACGCGATGGCCGACCAGGTCGGCGTCCGCAACATCATCGACCAGCGCGACGTCGTCGCGAAGCTCTTCGACTTCCTCGGCGGCGTCCGCGACGTGACGTTCGCGCTGGCGCTCGTGCAGGCCGTCGCCGCGCTCCTGCTGATCTCGAACACCGTGCAGGTCTCGGCGTACACCCGGCGCACCGAGGTGGGCGTCATGCGGCTGGTCGGCGCGACCCGCTGGTACACCCAGCTGCCGTTCCTCATCGAGGCGGTGGTCACCGGCGTGGTGGGGGCGGTGATCGCGTCGGCGGGGCTGCTCGTGGGCAAGTTCCTGTTCATCGACCAGCTGCTCTCGGGCATCGTCTCCAACGGCGTCGTGCCGCCGATCGAGCTGACCGACGTCCTGTGGGTCTCGCCGATCCTGCTCGCCATCGGCGCCGGGATCGCGGCGGTCACCGGTTATGTCACGCTCCGCCTCTACGTCCGCCTCTAGACTGGAGTGGTGAAGGAGAAGGGCAACAAGGTCATCGCGCAGAACCGGAAGGCGCGACACGACTACACGGTGCTCGACACCTACGAGACCGGTGTGGCCCTGCTCGGTACCGAGGTGAAGAGCCTGCGGCTGGGACGCGCCTCGCTCGTCGACGCGTTCGCCACCGTCGACGACGGCGAGGTGTGGCTGCGCGGGCTGCACATCCCGGAGTACTTCCACGGCAGCTGGACCAACCACGAGCCGCGGCGCACGCGCAAGCTGCTGATGCACCGCGCGGAGATCGACCGGCTGATCGGCAAGATCAAGGAGGGTGGCCTGTCGCTGGTGCCGCTCTCGCTGTACTTCTCCGACGGCAAGGTCAAGTGCGAGCTCGCGCTCGCCAAGGGCAAGAAGGCCTACGACAAGCGCACCGACCTCGCCAAGCGGGACGCCCAGCGGGAGATCGCGCGCGCCTACGGCCGGGCCGCGAAGGGTCGGGCCCGGGAGATGCGGTGACCCCGGCGCCGCCCGCCACCGACGCCGACGTCCCCCGCTTCCTCGCCGATCTCGGCGTGCCCGGGCTCGTCGACGTCCACGTGCACTTCCTGCCCGACAACGTGATGGACAAGGTCTGGGCCTACTTCGACCGCGCCGGCGAGCACTACGGCATGGAGTGGCCGATCCACTACCGGACCTCCGCCGACGAGCGGGTGGCCACGCTGGAGGGGCTGGGCGTGCGGGCGTTCGCGCCGCTGGTGTACCCGCACCGGCCCGGGATGGGGCGCTGGCTCACCGAGTGGGTCACCGACTTCGCCGCGCGCACGCCCGGCGCGGTGCCGACGGCGACGCTCTACCCCGACCCGGACGTCGCGGACTACCTGGGCACCGCCGTCGCGGCGGGGGCGCGGGCGGTGAAGGTGCACGTGCAGGTCGGCGCGTTCGACCCGCGCGACCCGCTGCTGCGCCCGGCCTGGGGGCTGCTCGCCGAGGCGGGCGTGCCGGCCGTGGTGCACTGCGGCCACGGGCCGATCCCCGGCGCGCACACCGGCCTGGACGTGTTCGGCGAGGTGCTGGCCGAGCACCCGCGGCTGCCGGTCGTGCTGGCCCACGCCGGGATGCCCGACTTCGGCGGGGCGCTGGACCTGGTGGAGCGCTTCGACCGCGTGCACATCGACACGACGATGGTGGGCACCGCGTTCAGCGAGGCGTTCGCGCCGCTGCCCGCCGACTGGCCGGCCCGGCTCGCCGGGGTCGCCGACCGCGTCGTCCTGGGCACCGACTTCCCCAACATCCCCTACCCGGTGGCGGAGCAGATCGCGGCGGTCGCCGGCTGGGCCGCCGCGGACGAGCGGCTGGGCGAGCCGTTCCTGCGGTCGGTGCTGCACGACGCCCCGGCCCGCCTGCTCGGCGTCGCGGAGCGGCCCGAGGGGGAACCGGGATGAATCTCGGTTCGGGGCGCGTTACCCTGTGCGGACGCCCGATGGTCGGGCGGCGACGGGGATGAACGGTTTCGACTTCGTCCGTCGATCGAGGGGAAGCGTGCCGAGGAAGGCGACAATGATCTCGTTAACCACGTGTCGCAACCTTATAAGCGCCGACTCCAGTCAGCGCGAGTTCGCCCTCGCCGCCTGAGCGAGTGCGACTCTGTCGGACCGCGGGTGCTCCCGCCGCGGACCCCGGCATCAGCTAGGGAGCTCACCCGTCCGCCCGGTCGCGGGGTGGACGGGGACAACGAACAGCGACTGGGATCGTCACACCGGCTCGTCCGCATGACCGGTGGATCCGAGTAGAGGCGACGCGGACTGCGCACGGAGAAGCCCTCGTGGAGCGGCGGAGGACCCGGGTTCGATTACCGGCATCTCCACCGAAAACGGACGCCCAGGTCGATGACCTGGGCGTTCGTGCATTTCCGGGGTCGGTGGTGGCAGACTCGCCGCCGTGACATCCCTGTCCCGCGGCGAGAACCGGCCCCTGTCCGGGGACCCGCTCACGGTCACCGTCGCCTGCCCGGCCCGGGTCGACGTCTCCGCCCTGCTGCTGGGCGCCGACGGGCGCGTGCGCAGCGACCACGACCTCGTGTTCTTCAACAACCCGGTCGGCCCCGGCGTCGTGCTGCACCACGGCCAGGGCGGCGGCGACGTGGTCCGGGTGGACCCGGCGGCCGTCCCGGCCGACGTCACAGCCGTGGTGGTCACCGCCAGCCTGGACGGCTCCGGCCCGCCGACGTTCGGCGGCGTCGGCCCGCCGGTCGCCACCGCGGGCGGGTACACGTTCGAGATGGCCGGGCTGGGGTCCGAGTCCGCCGTCGTCTGCGTGGAGATCTACCGCCGCCAGGGCGGGTGGAAGCTGCGCGCCGTCGGGCAGGGATACGCCGACGGGCTGGCCGGGATCGCCACGGACTTCGGCGTCCAGCTCGACGACGCGCCGGCGCCCGCACCACCCCCGGCCACGCCACCCTCGCCCCCGCCTGCACCGGCGGCGCCCCAGCCCGCGACACCAC
>JAPLAT010000449.1 GCA_026393175.1 Pseudonocardiales bacterium | reverse complement strand
GGCGTCACCGAGGCCGGGCCGGCGTTCCAGGGCACGATCAAGTCGGCCGTGGCGTTCGGGGCTCTGCTGCGCCAGGGCATCGGCGACACGATCCGCGTCTCGCTGTCCGCGCCGCCCGTCGAGGAGGTGAAGGTGGGTGCGCAGATCCTGCAGTCGCTCAACCTGCGCCCCCGCAAGCTGGAGATCGTGTCCTGCCCGTCCTGCGGGCGCGCCCAGGTCGACGTCTACAAGCTCGCCGACGAGGTCACCGCCGGGCTCACCGGCATGGAGGTGCCGCTGCGCGTCGCCGTCATGGGCTGCGTCGTCAACGGCCCGGGGGAGGCCCGCGAGGCCGACCTCGGCGTCGCCTCGGGCAACGGCAAGGGCCAGATCTTCGTCAAGGGCGAGGTCATCAAGACGGTGCCGGAGCACGCCATCGTCGAGACCCTGATCGAGGAGGCGATGAAGATCGCCGAGTCGATGGAGGGCGAGGGCGCGCCCGAGGTCTCGGTCGGATGACGAGCGGCTGATCCCGTCGTGGGCATCACGGCGCGGGTGTGGCACCGTAGTGGGGTGCTGAGGACGGCCGGTGCGCGGCTTCTCGACGACCGGGACCGGCCCGGAGTGGCAGCGGCCCTCGACGCCGATCCGGTGGCCGCGTGCATGGTCGCGGCGCGGGTCGAGTCCGCGGGCCTGGACCCCTGGCGCCTCGGCGGCGAGCTGTGGTCGGCCGGGTCGCGGCTGGACGGGCTGTGCTTCTCCGGCGCGAACCTCGTGCCGCTGCGCGGCGACCGCGGGGCGCTGCGCGCCTTCGCCGACCGCGCGCGGCGCCACGGCCGGGCCTGCTCGTCGATCGTCGGCCGCGCGGAGCTCGTGCTGCCGCTCTGGGACGACCTGGCCGTGCACTGGGCCCCGGCCCGCGAGGTGCGCGGCGACCAGCCGCTGATGGTGCTGGCCGGGCCCCCGGCCGTGGAGCCCGACCCGCTGGTGCGCGCCGTGCGCCCCGACGAGCTCGACCGCTACCTCCCGGCCGCGATCGCGATGTTCACCGAGGAGGTGGGCATCGACCCGCGCGCGGGTGACGGCGGCGCGGGCTACCGCTCCCGCGTCGCGGAGCTGATCTCGGCCGGGCGGGCGTTCGCCCGGTTCGAGGGCGACGAGGTCGTCTTCAAGGCCGAGATCGGCGCGCTGTCCAGCAGGGTCGGGCAGATCCAGGGCGTCTGGGTGCACCCCGCCGTCCGCGGCCGCGGCCTGGGCACGGCGGGCACGGCCGCCGTCGTCGAGCGGCTGACGGCCATGAAGCGGGTGTCGAGCTTGTACGTCAACGGCTTCAACCACCCGGCCCGCGTCGCCTACACCCGCGTCGGCTTCACCCAGGTCGCGAGCTTCGCCACCGTCCTGTTCTAGCCCGTCCTGCTCTCGACCGGCACCGGCCGCCGCGAGCGCCGGATCGCCAGCGGCGCGAACACCGCCACGATCGCCACCGGCCACAGCACGGCCAGCAGCATCGCGTGCTCGCTCGCCCAGGTCGCGCCCGCGGCCCCGGCGCCGGGGTTGCCGAACAGCCCGCGGATCGCGGTGACGGTCGCCGAGAGCGGGTTCCAGTCGGCGACCACGCCCAGCCAGCCCGGCATCTGCGACGGCGCGACGAACGTGTTCGCGATCATCGTCAGCGGGAACAGCGGCGCCCAGGCCAGCCCGGCCGCCTCCTGGCTGACCGAGAGCCCCAGGAAGATCCCCACCCAGATCATCGCGAAGCGCAGCAGCAGGAGCAGCCCGATCGCGGCGAGCGTCTGCAACGGGGTGCCGTGCGCGCTCCACCCGACGACGAGCCCGAGGACGACGAGCACGGCCAGGTCGAGCACGGAGCCGACCAGGTCGGCGACGCTGCGCCCGGCCAGCACGGCGCCGGGCGCGATCGGCATCGACCGGAAGCGGTCGGTGATCCCGCGCGCCCGCTCCGCCGCGACGACCGCCACCGTGGCCGCGGCGCCGTTGACCATCGCCTGGGCGAACATGCCGGGCATGAGGAACTCGCGGTAGTCACCGCCGCCCGGCACGGCGATGGCGCTGCCGAACACGTAGCCGAACAGCAGCACGAACATCACCGGGAACGCGACGCTCGCGACGATCACGCTCGGGTTGCGGACCCAGTGCACCAGGTCCCGGCGGGCGATCGTCCAGGAGTCGGCGACCGCGTGCCTCATGCCGGCACCTCCTCGACCGCGCGGCCCGTGAGCTGCAGGAACACCTCGTCCAGCGTCGGCCTCCGCACCCCGACGTCCTCGACGGCGAGGCCGGCGTCGTCCAGCGCCCGGACGACGCCGGTGAGCGCGCGGACCCGGTCGCGGACCGGCGCGCCGAGCCGGCGCAGGGACACGTCGACCTCGGGGTCGGTCCCGGTGACCCGGGCGAGGAGCGCGGCCGCGGCGGGCAGGTCCGCGGCGTCGCGCAGCGTCACGTCGACGCGGTCGCCGCCGGTGCGCGACTTGAGCTCCGACGGCGTGCCCTCGGCGACCACCCGCCCGCCGTCGACGACGACGATCCGGTCGGCGAGCCGGTCCGCCTCGTCGAGGTACTGCGTCGTCAGCAGCACGGTGGTGCCGCCCGCGACGAGCGAGCGCAGCGCCGTCCACACCTCGCCGCGGTTGCGCGGGTCGAGCCCGGTCGTGGGCTCGTCGAGGAAGAACACCTGCGGGGCCTGGATCAGGCTGCTGGCGATGTCCAGGCGCCGCTTCATCCCGCCGGAGTACGTCCTCGCCCGTCGGCGCCCGGCGTCGGTGAGCCCGAACTGCTCCAGCAGCTCGTCGGCCCGCCGCCCGGCCTCGCGCGCCGAGAGGTGGAACAGCCGCCCCCACAGCACCAGGTTCTCCCGGCCGGTGAGCACGTCGTCAACGGTCGTCTGCTGGCCGGTCAGGCCGATCCGCCGCCGCACGCCCGCGGGATCGCGCCGCACGTCGACACCCGCCACCTCCGCGTACCCGCCGTCGGCCGCCAGGAGCGTGGTGAGCACCCGCACCGCCGTCGTCTTGCCCGCGCCGTTGGGTCCGAGCAGCCCGCACACCGTGCCCGCGGGCACCTCCAGGTCGACGCCGTCGAGCGCCGCCGTCCTCCCGAACCGTTTCACCAGACCCTCCGCCCTGATCGCGGTCCCCATCCCGACACCCCTTTCCGCGTACACTGTACGAGTAACTCCGTACACCGTACCCAGAACTAGGATCCCCAGCAATGACCGACGCGAAGAGCCCCGCCGACGAGCTGCGCCGCAGCCTCGCGCTGCTCTGGGGGGCGGCCCCGGAGCCGACGCGCGGGCCGCGCCCCGGGCTGACGGTGGAGCGGATCGTCACCGCCGCCGTCGAGCTGGCCGACACCGACGGCCTGGCCGCCCTGTCCATGCGCAACCTGGCCGCGGCGCTGGGCGTCGGCACGATGACGCTCTACCGGTACGTGCCCGGGCGCGCGGAGCTGGTCGCGCTGATGGTCGACCGGGTGTCGGGCGAGGGGCTCGACGAGCCCCGGCCCGCCGAGGGCTGGCGGGAGCGGGTCACGGCCGCCGCGCTGGGGGAGTGGCGGCTCTACCGGCGCCATCCCTGGGTGCTCACCGTCGAGCAGGGTCGGCCGCTGCTCGGGCCGCGGTCGATGGCGGCCACCGAGGTCGCGCTGCAGAACCTCGACGGCACCGGGCTGACGGTCCGCGACCGGATGTCGGTCGTGATGCTGGTGAGCTCGTTCGTCTCGGGGCTGGCCCGCTCGGCGGCGGAGATGAGCCGGGCGGCGGCCGTCACCGGCATCTCCGACGAGGAGTGGTGGGCCGCGCACGGCGAGTACCTGGGCGCCGCGGGGGACGCCCACCCGCAGCTGTGGGCGGCCGGAGCGGCCGGGGCGTGGGCCGAGGGCGCGCTCGAGGAGGACCTGCGGTTCGGGCTGACGGCGATCCTGGACGGGGTGGCGGCCCGCATCGCAGCGGGGTGACCCCGCTGCGATACCGGGGTCAGCGCGCGACCAGCGCCGCCGGCCGCAGCGCCAGGTGGGCGGCGTGGTGCGCGCCCGGGACGGCGAGGGCGCCCATCCAGCGCAGCGGGGACAGCGACACCTCGACGGCGTCGACGGCGTAGGCCGGCATCGCGCGCTCGTAGGCGTGCACGGCCACCGGCACGTCCGCCCCGGAGGTCAGCTCGCGGACGAGCAGGTCGGCGTCGCGGATCGCGGTGGCGGCCGCCCGTCCGCCGGTGGGCGGCATGGCGTGGACGGCGTCGCCCAGCGCGGTGACGGTGCCGCTGGACCAGGGCGTGAGGTCGGCGTGCGGGTCGGCGGCGTGGTAGCCGAACACGGCCGTGTGCGCCGGGTCGGCGGCCGCGACGAGCGCGGGCACCGGGTGCGGCCAGGCCGCGGCGATCCGGCCGGCCGGGTCGGGGCCGGCCGGGAGGCGCGCGGCGGGCAGGGTGAAGCCCCAGACGAGCGTCGCCTCCTCGACGTCGGCGGGCACCGCGGGACCCGCGGACGCCAGCGCCGGCGCGGCGGCGGGGTCGTGCAGCGACAGGAACGCGATCGTGCCCCGGGGCCCGAGCGCGAGGCCCGGCCCGTGATGCAGCGCGGCCGGGACGAGCGCCCGCACGGCAGGGGTGAGCGGGGTGCGGCCGGCCACCCCGGTGACGCCGAGCGGCCGCGAGGTCCGGCGGCCGGCCAGCGCCGCCGCCACCCGCGACCCGACGCCGTCCGCGCCGACGAGCAGGTCGCCGTGGTCGGTGGACCCGTCGGCGAACCGGGCCGTGACGCGGCCGGCGGCGTCCACGTCGTGGCCGGTGTACGTGGCGCCGAACCGGACGTCGAGGCCGTGGGCGAGCAGCCTGCGCAGCGGGATCCGGCCGATCATCAGCGCGTCCTCGCCGGGGGTGCGGCGCTCCACAGCGAGCGTGCGGAGGCGGTGGTCGAGCAGGGCGAACTGCCGGAAGGTGCGCGGGTGGGCGGCGCTGGCCAGCACGGCCCGGTGCACGGCGGGCGGGAGCAACCGGCCCAGCGCGGCGCGGGCGTGGTGGTCCAGGTGCAGGCGGTAGCCGCCGGTGGCCGCGACCGCGGGGTCCCGGTCGTGCACGGACACCGCGATCCCGGCGGTGCGCAGCCCCTGGGCGAGGGCGAGCCCGCCGATCCCGGCCCCGATCACGACGACCCGCATGAGTGGAAGGTACCTGATACTGGAGGTCGTCGGCTACCGTGCCGGGCGTGGCCGACGAGGTGCTCCCCGCCTGGACCCTGGTGCAGGCCTACCACCTCGTCGCCCGCGGGTTCACCGCCGTCTTCGCCGAGGTCGGCCTCACCCCCGTGCAGTTCGGCGTGCTCGCCGTGCTCGCCGACACCCCCGGGCCCACCCAGGCCGAGCTCGCCCGGCAGGTGTTCGTGCGCCCGCAGAGCGTGGGGGAGCAGGTCGCGGTGCTCGTGGAGCGCGGGCTGGTCACCCGCGAGGGTCCCGGCGGGCGCGGCAGGCGCACCCCGCTCGTGCTCACCGAAGCGGGCCGGCGGGCGCTGGAGGCCGCGTGGCCCGGGGTCGCGGCGTTCAACGCCCCGGAGTCGCTCGGGCTGACCCCCGACGAGCACGCCCACCTCGACGCCCTGCTGCACCGCATGATGGCCGCTCTGGACGGGCGGGGGTGAGCGCCCGGCTCACCGGCGTCGACGCGGCCCGTGGCCTGGCCCTGCTGGGCATGGTGCTCGCCCACCTGCACGCCACGACCGGGCCGGACGGGCGGGCCACGCTCGTGGGCGAGCTCGTCGCGGGGCGGGCGTCCGCGCTGTTCGCCGTGCTCGCCGGCGTCGGCATCGCGCTGGGCGCCCGCACCGTGCGGACCGGCCGCGCGCACCTCGCCGCCGCGGCCGGGCTGGTCGTCCGCGCGCTGCTCGTCGGCGCACTCGGGCTGGGCCTGGTGTCGCTGCTCGGCGACCCGCCCGCGGTGATCCTGGCCCACTACGCGCTGCTGTTCGTCGTGGCGGTGCCGTTCCTGCGCGCCCCGCCCCGGGTGCTGTTCCCGGCGGCGGCGCTGTGGTGCGTGCTCGCGCCGGTGCTCAGCCACGTCCTGCGGGCGGGGACGCCCGACGGGCCGGGGCCGCAGCCCTCGTTCGCCACCCCGCCCGGCGAGCTGCTCGCGGTCCTCGGCCTGACCGGCTACTACCCGGTGCTGAGCTGGACGACCTACCTGCTCGTCGGGCTCGGTGTCGGGCGGCTGGACCTCGCCTCGGCCCGGGTGGCCCGCCGGCTCGCGCTCGCCGGGCTCGGCCTGGCCGCGGCGGCGCTCGCGTCGTCCGCGGCGCTGCTCGCGCTCGGTGCCGGGCCCGCGGGCGTCGATCCCGTGGAGGTGGGCCGCCAGCGCGCGGGCATCACGCCCGCGGGCGACCCGGGCTGGCTGGTCACCGCCGCCCGGCACACCGGGACGCCGTTCGACCTCGCGCACACGACCGGCGTCGCGCTGGCGGTGCTGGGGGTCTGCCTGCTGCTCGCGCCGCGGGTGGCGGCGGTGCTCGCCGGGCCGGGCGCGGTCCCGCTGACCCTCTACACCGCCCACATCCTCGTCGCGGGCCTGTGGGGCCCGTTCGGCACGCCCGCCTGGGCGCTGCAGGCCGCCGTCGCGCTCGTCGTGGGCGGCCTGGTGCGCCGCTCCGGGCGCCGCGGCCCGCTGGAGGCCGTCGTCGCGGCCACCGCCGCCCGTGCGCGCGCAGGGGTGCGGGAACACCCCTCCGCGCGCACGAGCGCCGTCAGGCGAAGAGCTTCTCCTGCTCCTCCCGCAGCTGGTCGACCAGGCGACCCGCCGGCAGGGTGACGTCGGCGTAGGTGAGCACCGCGTCCTTCGGCACGTCGCGGACGAGCACGCAGCCCTCCGCGACGCCCATCGGCAGCAGGCCCTCGGCCCGGGTCACCGGGGTGGACTCGGCCACCCCGTAGGTGTCGTAGCCGCCCAGCCCGTCGAGGGTGTGGCCGGCCGCGAGGTCGGTCTTCGCCGTCGCGACGACGTCCACGCGCGGCCCGGCGGGCGGGGTGAGCGCGGCGTCGCCGAAGTCGACGGCCCGGGCGATGGTGTTCGGCACCTCGAAGTGGCAGAGGTGGTAGGGCGTGTAGAAGCTGTAGAGCGGGCCCTTCCCGAGCTTGTACAGCTCCAGGTAGTGGCGCTGCTTCGGGTCGTCGTGGGTGCCCAGGACGTAGATGCCCGGCCCGGGCTTCGAGCCGACGACGTAGTCCACGATGCCGCCCAGCTCGCGCAGCTCGTCGACGTCGTAGCGGTCGACCAGCTCGTCGACGTGGCCGTCGTGGTCCCAGCCGTTCATCCCGCGCTTGGGCACCGTCAGGCCGTGCGCGTTGGCGACGATCGCCTCCTCGAACGACACCTTCGTGCCGTCGGCGAAGCTCGTGACCATGTAGGGGTCCTGCCCCCAGCGCTCCGCGAAGCCCTTCTGGGTCGTCGGGTTGCGGTACTCGTCCTGCAGGCCCTTGATGTTGCCCGACACCAGCGGGGTGACGCCCAGGCTCTTCACGAACCGGATGAGGTTGCCCTGCACGCCGGGCTGGTCGCCGTCGACGCCGGTGAGCACGACGCCCGCCTCGCGCGCGCGGTGCGCGAGCAGGGGCCCGACGGTGCCGTCCAGCTCCGCGTTCATCGTGACGACGGGCAGCCCGCGCTCGATGGCGGCGACGGTGACCCGCGCCCCGAACTCGACGGCGCCGGTGACGTCGACGATGCAGTCCAGCTGCACCGCCTTGAGCAGCTCGAACGCGTCCTCCAGCACGGCGGGCGTGCCGGCGGTGATCGCGTCGTCGACCTCGGCGCCGGTGCTCACCCGGACCGGCGTGGCCCCGGCCTCGGTGTAGGCGCGCTCGGCGTGGGCCAGGGTGCGGTTGGCCACGGCGACGAGCACCATGCCGGGCACCGTGTTGACGATGTGGTTGGCCAGCCCGCGTCCCATGAACCCGGCGCCGACCATGCCGACGCGGATGGGCCGGCCCTCGGCCTCGCGCCGGTGCAGCGCGGTGTCGACGATGATCACTTGGCCCCTCCGAGCCGGTCGGCCAGCGGCTGCTCCGAGAGCAGCGGCCAGGCCGCGTCCTTCGCCGAGACCACGGTCGGCTCCATCGGCCAGCTGATCCCCAGCTCGGGGTCGTCCCACCGCAGGCCGCCCTCGGCGCCCGGGGTGTAGGAGTAGCTGACCTGGTAGTGCACGGTGGCGCCGTCGGTCAGGGCGATGTAGCCGTGCCCGAAGTCCTTGGGCACGAGCAGCGAGGTCATGTTGTCCTCGGTGAGCTCGGCGCCGAAGTGCTGCATGAACGTGGGGGAGTCCGGGCGCAGGTCGACGATCACGTCGTAGATCGCGCCGCGCAGGCAGCGGACCAGCTTGGTCTCCTGGTGCGGGTGGAACTGGAAGTGCATCCCGCGCAGCGTGCCGGCCTTGTGGTTGAACGAGATGTTCGTCTGCTCGACGACGGGGTCGAGCCCCGCGTCGATGAACTCCTGCCGGCAGAACGCGCGGGCGAAGAAGCCGCGCTCGTCCTCCAGGCGCTTGAGGTCGATCAGGGCGGCCCCGTCGAGCGGGGTCGATTGGATCAGCATGAGCCTTCTCATCCGGTCGGGGTCCGTCGCCGCGATGGTAGAGGCGGGCCCGCTCGGCATACTGCGGGGCGTGCTCCTCGCCCCCCGCCTGCGCGCCGCGGCGCTCGCCGTCCTGCTCGTCGGCGTCACCGCGGGGTGCGGGCTGTTCGGCGGGTCCGGGCCCGAGGACGTCGTCGAGCGCTACCTCGCGGCGTGGAGCGCGGGCGACGCCGCCGGGGCCGCCGCGCTGACCGACGACCCCGCCGGGGCCCGCGACCTGCTCACCTCCGTCCGCGACGCCCTGGCCCCCGTCGCGCTGACCGCCGTCCCGGGGCAGGTGCGCTCGGCCGAGGGGCGGGCCACGGCGTCGGTCGACGTCACGTGGGACCTCGGCGAGGGCCGGGTCTGGACCTACCTCGGCGAGCTCGACCTCGTGCCCGACCCGGACCCCGAGCGCGGCTGGGAGATCCGCTGGGCGCCCACCGCCGTGCACCCCGAACTGGCGTCCGGGCAGCGGCTGGCCGTGCGCACCGAGGAGGCGCAGCCCGGCCCCGTCGTCGACCGGAACGGGTCGCCGCTGCTCGCGCCGACGCCCGTCGTCAGCGTGCTGCTGGACCGCACGGCCGCGGGCGACCTGCCTGCCGTCACCGGGGCGCTGGCCGCCGCGCTCGGCCCGCTGGACGCCTCGATCACCCAGCAGGGCATCACCGACGGCGCGGCCCGGACCCCCGACGGGCAGGCCTACACCGTCGCTGTGCTGCGCGACACCGACTACCGCGCCGTCCGCGACGCGATCTACGACCTGCCCGGCGTGCGCTTCACCACCTCCCAGCGCCTGCTCGCCCCGGACGCCGGGTTCGCCCGGCAGGTGCTGCCGGCCGTGCGCACCGAGGTGGCGCCGCGGCTCGACGGCGTCGCCGGCTGGTCGGTCGTCGTCGCCGACGCCTCGGGCGACGCCGTGCGCACGCTCACCGAGACCCCGCCGCAGCCCGGCACGACCGTCGCGACCGGGCTGGACCGCGCCCTGCAGACCGCCGCCGAGGACGCCGTCGAGCCGGTGGCGCAGCAGGCGATGCTGGTGGCCGTCGCGCCGTCGACGGGGCAGGTCCTCGCCGTCGCCCAGAACGGCGCCGCCGACGCCGAGGGCGCGCTGGCGCTGACCGGCCGCTACCCGCCCGGCTCCACCTTCAAGATCGTCACCGCGGCGGCCGCGATCGCCGAGGACGGGCTGACCCCGGACTCGCCGGTGCCCTGCCCGGCCCGCACCGTCATCGGCGGGCGGCCGGTGCCCAACGCCGGCGACTTCGACCTCGGCACCGTCCCGCTGCGCACGGCGTTCGCCCGCTCGTGCAACACCACGTTCGCGCAGGTGGGGGCCGCGCTCGCGCCCGGGGCGCTGCCCGAGCAGGCGCTGCGGTTCGGGCTGGGCGCCGACTACCGGGTGCCCGGCATCGTCACCATCACCGGCTCGGTCCCCGTCGCCGCGGAGGAGGTCCAGCGCGCCGAGAACGGGTTCGGGCAGGGCAACGTGCTGGCCAGCCCGCTGGGCATGGCGCTGGTGGCGGCGACGGTCGCGCGCGGCGGGCCGGTGGTGCCGGAGCTGATCGAGGGCTCGCCCACCGAGGAACTGGTCGCCCCGACGGCCCCCGACCCCGCCGTGCTCGAGGCCCTGCGCCCGATGATGCGCGCCGTCGTCACGGAGGGCACGGCCACGGCGCTCGGCGGGCTGGGGGAGGTCTTCGGCAAGACCGGCACCGCGGAGTTCACGAACGACGGCCGCGCGCACGGCTGGTTCGTCGGCTACCGCGGCGACGTCGCCTTCGCGGTGCTGGTGGTGGACGGCGGGTCGAGCGCCCCGGCCGTCGAGGTCGCCGCCCGCTTCCTCGCCGCGACCCCCTGACCCGCCCCGACTCGCGCACGGTCAGGCCCCGACTCGCGCACCCCCACGCCCCGACTCGCGCACGGCCAGGCCCCGACTCGCGCACGGCCAGGCCCCGACTCGCGCACGGCCAGGCCCCGACTCGCGCACGGTCAGGCCCCGACTCGCGGGGGGCCCCGCGAGTCGGGGTCCCGGCGTGCGCGAGTCGGGGGCTCGGTGTGGCCGAGTCGGGGCCGGAGCGCTCGCCGGTCGCTGATCGGCCCGGCGGCGGCCTATCCTGATCCGCATGCCGCGCATCCCCGCGCTCGCCCTGGCCGCCGACCTGGTGGCCGTCGTCGTGTTCGCGGCGATCGGGCGGCTCAACCACGCCGAGCCCGCCGACCTGCTCGGCCTGGCCGGCACGGCCGCGCCGTTCGCGATCGGTCTCCTCGCGGCGTGGGCCACGCCGGTCGTGCGGGCCGACCCGTCCGGCCTGCGCGCCGGGGGCGTCGTGCTGGCCGGCGCCGTCGTGCTCGGGCTGCTGCTGCGCCTGGGCTTCACGGGGCGGCTGCCGCTGAGCTTCGCCGTGGTGGCCACGCTCTCGCTCGCCGTGCTGCTGCTGGGCTGGCGCGGGCTGTCGCTGGTCGTCGCCAGGCGGGTGGCGCACCGGGTCCGCTGACCGGCGACGACGCCGTCGCCGCGGCACGCCGACCCCGATCCGGCCCGTCCCGCCGCACATCCCGCGGCCGGAGTACGTCGGCAAGCCGTCGCCGGCGCGCAGCACCGAGCCCTACGTGCAGACGGCCGAGACCGTCGAGCTCATGCGGCACGCCGGGAAGGTGGCCGCGCAGGCGCTGGCCGCGGGCGGGGCGACGGTGGCGCCGGGCGTCACCACCGACGAGGTCGACCGCGTGGTGCACGAGTTCCTGCTCGACCACGACGCCTACCCGTCGACGCTGGGCTACAAGGGCTTCCCCAAGTCGTGCTGCACGAGCCTCAACGAGGTGATCTGCCACGGCATCCCGGACACCACCGTCATCGCCGACGGCGACATCGTCAACATCGACGTCACCGCGTTCGTCGGCGGCGTGCACGGCGACACGAACGCCACCTTCCTCGCCGGCGACGTCGACGAGGAGAGCCGGCTGCTCGTCGAGCGCACCCGCGAGGCGACGATGCGGGCGATCAGGGCGGTGCGGCCGGGGCGCGAGCTCAACGTCGTGGGGCGGGTCATCGAGTCCTACGCGCGCCGCTTCGGCTACGGCGTGGTGCGCGACTTCACCGGCCACGGCATCGGCCGCAGCTTCCACAGCGGCCTGGTCGTGCTGCACTACGACGCCCCGGACGTGCACACGATGCTCGAGCCGGGCATGACGTTCACCATCGAGCCGATGATCACCCTCGGCACCGTCGACTACGACATCTGGGACGACGGCTGGACGGTCGTCACTAAGGACCGCGCCCGCACCGCCCAGTTCGAGCACACCGTGCTGGTCACCGCGGACGGCGTGGAGATCCTCACCCTGCCCTGAGCCCTTCACCCGCCCCCGACGGCACGCCCGGCGGCGGCCACCACGGCGCGCGCGTCGGCGAGGTCGACGTCGACGTCGCCGCGGCCGAGCAGCAGGTCCTCGTACTCGGAGCGGTGGCGGCGACGGCGCAGGGCGTCGAACCGGCGGGCGGCGGGGCAGTCCGGCCCGAGCACCTCGGCGCACCAGATCGCCACGGCCTCGTGCGCGCCGCCCCGGTGGGCCGCCCGGAGCCCGGCGGCGAGCATCGCGGCGGTGACGGCCTTGCGCGCCGCGTCGTAGAGCGCCACGTAGGCGATCTCCAGGTCGAGGTCCTCGTCGAGCAGGCGGCGGGCGGTCTCCAGGTGCTGCGCGGCGATGTCGAGGCGGGCCGCCGCCGTGGCCGCGTCGGCCGGGACGCGCTGCAGCCGACCGGTCCGCAGCAGGCCCGCGACGTCCGGGCGGGAGGCGCTCACCCGAGGTCCAGCGCGACGCGGGCGGAGTCGCGCACGGCCGTGAGGAAGCCGCTGGTGCCCTCGGCCCACTCCCGGGGGTCGAGCACGGTGACGGTCACGTCGCGGCCCAGCCGCTCGCCTGCCGCGTCGGCGGCGGTGCGTGCGGCCCGCACGGCGTCGGGCCCGGCGTCGGAGACGACGAGCACGTCGATGTCGGCGGGCTCGTCACCGGGTTCGCCGTGCCACCGCCGCGCCCAGCTCCCGTAGATGTACCCCTCGCGCACCCCGGGCACGCCCCGGAGCAGGTCACCGAGCACCGCCGGGGGGCCGGCGACCTTCGTCAGCAGCGCGGTGAGCTCGCCGTGGACGGGGGACGCCGCGCGGGCACGGACGAGCCGGCTGCGCCCGACCTCGCGGTCCTCCACCAGCCCGGCCGCGGCCAGCCGCGCGACCTCGCGGGAGACGGTCGCCTGCGGCACCCCGGTGCGCCGGGCCAGGTCGCCGACGGAGAGCTCGGGAGCACGGCCGGTGAACAGCTCCGCGAGCACGCGCAGCTGCGCGGCCGACCGGAAGATCGGCAGCAGCGGCGGCGCAGACTCGCTCACACTCCGGATGATGTCATCCGGAGTGTGGATGAATCAAGCGTGGCCTGCGGCCCGACGGCATCGCCAGCACCGCCACCGCCAGCGCCACGGCCGTCACGGCCGCGGGCAGCGCGAGGGTGAGCTGCATGGCCGCGGCCAGGTCCGGCGCGGCCGCCGCCCGCGCGGCCGCCTCCAGCTCGTAGGCCGCCCCGATCCCGCCGACCCCGGGCACCCGGCTCGCGACCAGCGCCGTGAGCAGCGCGGACACCGCGGCGAACCCCAGTGCCACCGCCAGCTGCTGGCTGATCGCGAGGATC
>JAPLAT010000248.1 GCA_026393175.1 Pseudonocardiales bacterium | reverse complement strand
CCGACGGCTTCGACCAGGCGTACGGCCTGCTCGCGCCGCAGGTGAGCGGCGAGGTGAACGGCAGCCTGATCGCCAAGCAGGGCTGGATGTGCTGCCACGCGCAACGGCGCCACCTGCACACCGCAGGCGCAGTCGGCGTCGACCTGCGCTATGTCGTGATACTTCTCAGCCGGGTGCCGCGCTCGTCGGGCTGGGACGCCGCCCGCGCCGGGAGCACGGCGTCCGCGGTGGCCGCCGTGCAGGCGCTCACCTGAGCGGTCGCCACCGCGAGCTCAACGGCGGCCGGTGGCCGTGGCGTGCGGCGGCCGGATCCGACCCTCGACGACGATGCCGTGCCAGATCAGCAGCACCAGCACGGCCCAGATCCGGCGGCTGTGGTCGACCCGGCCATGGCGGTGTGTCTCGATCATGCGCAGCACCGCGGCGAGGTCGAGGACGTCGTCCGCGCCGGAGTCCCGCACGATCGCCACCGCCCACTCGTGCATCTCCTCGCGCAGCCAGTGCCGGACGGGCACCGGGAAGCCCAGCTTGGGCCGGTGCAGCACGTGCGGCGGTACCAGGTCGGCCACCGCACGCCGCAGCGCGTACTTCGTCGTCCCGTCCGCGAGCTTCTCCGAACGCGGCACGTCGGACGCGGCCGCGAACACCTCAGGGTCGAGGAACGGCACCCGCAGCTCCAGCGAGTGGGCCATCGTCATCCGGTCCGCCTTGACGAGGATGTCGCCCCGCAGCCACGTGAACAGGTCGACGTGCTGCATGCGGGCGACGGGGTCCCAGCCCACGGACGCGGCGTAGTGGTCAGCCGTCACGTCCGACTCCGTCCGGACCGGGTCGTGGCGGCGCAGGACGTCCGGGAGCTGGTCGGGCCGGAAGATGCGGGCGTTGCCGTGGTAGCGCTGCTCCAGGGGGAGCGCACCGCGGCGCAGCAGGTCCTTGCCCCGCACGCCGTCGGGCAGCCGGGCCGACGCGCGGCCCAGGAGCCGGCGCAGCGTGCCGGGTACCCGCTCGAACGGGGCGAGGGACAGTGGTTCGCGGTAGATCGTGTACCCACCGAACAGCTCATCGGCCCCCTCACCGGAGAGCACCACCTTGACGTGGCGGGCCGCTTCCCGTGCGACGAACCACAGCGGCACCAGCGCCGGGTCGGCCACAGGGTCGTCGAGGTGCCAGACGATCGAGGGCAGCTCGTCCATGACCTCCTGGGCGGTGACGGTGCGGACGACGTGGCGGACGCCGAGCGCGGCCGCGGTCTCCGCCGCGATGTCGACCTCCGAGTACCCGCTCCGCTCGAAACCGGCGGTGAAGGTGAGCAGGCCGGGGTTGTGCCGGTGGGCGAGCGCGGCGATGGCGGTGGAATCGATCCCGCCGGACAGGAACGCCCCGACCGGCACGTCCGCGCGCATGTGCACGCGCACCGAGTCCGCCAGTGCCGCCGCGATCCGGGCGTGGGCCCGCTCCCCCGTCGGGCCGGACTCCCGCAGCACCGGATGGAAGTACCGCTCGGCGCGCAGGGGTTCGCCGGGCCGCACGCTGAAGCGGGTGCCCGACTCGATCCGGCGCACAGCACGGTGCATCGAGGCCGGCTCAGGCACGTACTGCAGCGCGAGGTAGTCCTGCACCGCCGCCGCGTCCAGTTTCCGGTCGGGAGCCAGCGCGAGCAGGCTCTTCTTCTCGCTGGCGAACGCGGTGGCCTCGGCGTCGGCGACGACGTAGAGGGGCTTGATCCCGAACGGGTCGCGGGCCCCGAACAGCGCCCGCTCGCGGCGGTCCCACAGGCAGAAGGCGAACATGCCGCGCAGCCGGGTGACCATCGCGGGGCCCCAGTGGTGGAACGCGGCGACGAGGACCTCGGTGTCGCCGTGCGTCGCGAAGACGGCGCCATGCGCGTCGGCGAGCTCGGCGCGCAGCTCGGGGTAGTTGTAGATCTCGCCGTTGAAGGTGATCACGTATCGGTCGGGCTCGTCGGGTGGGCCCCAGGACAGGGGTTGGTGCGACCCCGCGACGTCGATGATCGACAGTCGCCGGAAGCCGAGGGCCACGTCGTGGTCGTGCCAGAGACCGGCGTCGTCGGGGCCGCGGTGTCGCAGGTCGCGCGTCGCGCGCTGGACGCCGGGGAGACGGTCGCCGGCGTCGCCGGCGTGGGCCAGGACGGTCACGAACCCGCACACGTCGACCTCCTCGACGAGACGGGCGCGGTCGAGGGCAGGGAGAGTTGTTCCTGCACGGAAGCTCCAGGGAGACGCGGGACGGCAACCGTTGCGGGCGCGCGTGCGCATCCGCCGGTGTGCACCGTCGTCATCGGGCGGCCGACCCGGGTCTGTCGCGGGCGGCCGATGGTCCTGGGGGCGTCGCCGGTCCGGGTGGGTGGGAACTACCCGGTGGCGACGATGCGGGGCGGACCCCGCCGGACGATGACGGCCCGCAGCGGCGGGCCGGGCGGGCGTTCCGGGCGGGTATCAGGGCGCCGAACGACGTCGGCAGGCTCCGGGCGGAGGGGCGCCAGCAGCACCACCAGGACGCGCAGCACCCGCGAGACCAGCTCGAACACGCGCTGGAGCGACCCGAGCGCGACCACGACGACGAGAGCGAGCACGATCTGGGTGCCGTTCACCATCACGTCGTCCACTCCGACGCCTCGGCCCGCGGCGTGTCCCAGAGCGCCGTGCGGGACGAGCTTCATCCCGACGTGCAGGGCGGGTTGCAGCGCGACGATCGCCGCGAGCACCGGGAACACGTGGATGCACCACGGGGTGACCCGCGCTCGGAAGCCGACCACGACGGCACCGACCACGGCGAGTGTGGCTGCGTGGAGGGGGGCCTCGGCGGCGGTGAGGTCGGACAGGACGGCCATGAGCACGGCCAGCATCGCGCCGAGAACGGACAGTGTTCGGCCCGGTTGATCGTCACCGCTGGACCGACGCACCCCTGCAGACTACGGACCGCGTCCGTAGATCGCTCCGGTGGCCGTTCGCACGCCCGATCGGGGACGCGCCAGGTGCCTGGTGACCACGGTGGGCGAGCTCCGTCGTGCCGGTCTGCTCCCTGGCGCAGCTGGCCGGTGCCGTGTCACCCTCGTTCGGTGGGGGCTGCGGTGGCGACGGGCGACCGATGTCGCTGAACGGTCTGCAGCACGCCACGGTGGCGGCGCGCCGGTTGGGCATCAGGCTCGTCGCGCTCGCCGTGGTGGTGGCCGTCGTGGTGGCGCTCGGTGGCGTCGTCTACGTCGGTGTCTCGCTGCTCATGTCGGCTGCCGCACCGCCGGTGCGGTGCGCTCCCGATCCCGGGGGTGTCCCGATCGAGTCCGGTGGCCCCACGACGGTCACCGACGAGCAGCTCGCCAACGCCGCGGTGATCGTGGCAACGGGCCGGGAGATGGGCGTGCCCGACCGTGGCCTCTGGGTCGCGCTGGCGACGGCTCTGCAGGAGTCGGGACTACGCAACCTCGACTACGGGGACCGCGACTCGCTCGGGCTGTTCCAACAGCGCCCGTCCCAGGGCTGGGGCACCCCGGCCCAGGTCCGCGACCCCCGCTACTCGGCCGCGCAGTTCTACGACCGTCTCGTCGACGTTGCCGGCTGGGCGGAGATGCCGCTGTGGCAGGCGGCCCAGACGGTGCAACGCTCCGCCTTCCCACTGGCGTACGCGAAGTGGGAGCAGGAAGCGGCGAACATCCTGGCTGCGGTGGGCACCGGGGGTGCGGTTCAGCTCGCCGCCGCAGCGCAGTGTTCCCCCGGGGACGTTCCGCCACTCCCGAACGGGGGAGGTAGCGGCTGCACAGAGGATGACCCCACCACCAACGGATGCGTCACCCCGACCACGCTCCGCGCGCTCACGCTCGCCGCATCGACGTTCGGCGGCTTGCGGAATGGACCGGTCATCCGCTCCGCCGGCTGCCA
>JAPLAT010000579.1 GCA_026393175.1 Pseudonocardiales bacterium | reverse complement strand
ACCGCCGAGGTGGGCAGGCCGGCGTCGTCGCACGCCGCCGTGGCGGCCTCGACGGCGAGGCGCTCGGCGCTGCGTCCGCTGGCCCGGGAGAACTCGGTCATCCCGATCCCGGCCACGCACGTCCCGGTCACGGCGCCACCCGCTCGGCGAGCCCGCGCAGCGCCCGCTCGGCCCCGCCCACCAGGTCGGCCAGCACCGCCGCGGCGCCGTCCACCCGGTCCACCAGTGCGGTGGACTGGCCGAGCGGGATCGGTGAGCCGACAACGTCACCGTCGCGCAGCCCCTTCAGGACCAGACCCTGCCGGTTGATCTCGACCGCCTGCTCCGGGAAGGGTTTGATCTCCCGGGTCGCCCAGTGGGCGGTGAAGTCGTTGGTGGCCAGGCGGCAGGTCTTCCCGGACAGCGCCCGCGAGATCACGGTCTGGTCCTCGGTGCGCGCCACCGCCTCCTTGCGGACGTCGTCGTGCACGGCGGCCTCGTGGGTGGCCAGGAACCGGGTGCCGACCCAGACGCCGTCGGCGCCGAGCGCCAGCGCGGCGGCGACACCGGCCCCGGTGGCGATCCCGCCCGCGGCGACCACCGGGATGTCGACCTCCCGGACCACGGCGGGGACCAGCACCGACAGCGCGACGGCGCCGGTGTGCCCGCCCGCCTCGGTACCGGTGGCGATGACCGCGTCCGCGCCGAGCTGCTGCGCGCGTGCGGCGTGCCGGGCGGTGCCCACCAGCGTCATCACCCTGATGCCGTGCTCGTGCGCCTCGTCGGCCGCACCGGCGGGCAACTTCATCGCGTAGACGATCAGCGGCACCCGCCTGCGGTAGACGATCTCGAGCAATTCCGCGCGCAGCGCCGGGTCGACCGCGTGCGAGGTGCCCTCGCCGGGCCCGGCGGAGCGCTCGCCGAGATCCGGGAACAGGAAGTCGACCCCGAACGGGGCCGAGGTCGCCGCCTGCACGAGCGCGATCTCCTCGTCCAGCTCAGCCGGGCTCATCCGCGACGCCCCGATGCACCCGACGCCGCCGGCGTCCGACACCGCGGCGGCGAGCCGCCCACCTGCCACCACCCCCATCCCGGCCTGCATGATCGGGTAGCGCACCCCGAGCAGATCGGTGATACCGGTCCTCCACGCCATCGCTGCTACCTCCTCCGCTCGTGGTCGAGTGCGACCAGGCCGTCGACGACGGACACCCCGTGCCCGTCCGGGTGCACCAGCACCGGATTGAGATCGATCTCCTCGACGCCGGGCAGCCCGCAGGCCACCAGCCGCGAGAGCCGGGCGACCAGGGCGCACAGGGCGCCGATGTCGGCGCCGTGGAGCAGTCGGATCAGCCGGGTGCCGTCGAGCAGGCGTCGGACGGCCTCGGGGGTCGCCGGGGGCAGCACGATCGTGACGTCGTCGACGAGCTCGGCGAGCACCCCGCCGGGTCCGACGGCCAGCACCCGCCCGTACACCGGGTCGGTGGCCACCCCGACGATCACCTCGACGCCCGGCGGTGCCATCCGCTCGACCAGCACGCCCTGCACCTGCGCGGCGCCGACCGCGGCGACCCCGGCGGCGTACACCTGACGCGTGGCGGCCCGCAGGGCTGCCGCGTCGGCCACGCCCACCAGCACGCCGCCGACCGCGCTCTTGTGGGCGAGGTCGCGCGCCAGCACCTTCACCGCCAGCGGGAACCCGAGCCCGGGGTCGTCACCCGCGGCGGCCTGGGTGGGGGTCAATACCCGCCGCGCCGGCAGGCCGGTGATGCCGGCCAGCTCGAGCAGGGTCTTGGCGGCGTCCTCGTCGAGCATCCGGTGGCGCTGGGAGTCGAGGAACCGGGTGAGCGCGGGCGGGGGAGGCTCGGGCGGGGGCACCTCGGCCGGTGGGTGCGGCCCGGCGGCCGCGGCCAGTGCGGCCAGCGGCCGGATGCACTCCTCGATGCCGCCGAAGACGGCGACCCCGCCCGCGTGCAGGATCTCGGCCACCTCGGCGGAGGCACCCAGCCAGATCACCGAGCAGCGCTTCCCGAGCAGCGCCGCCTCCGCGACGATCCGCCGGGCCAGTCCGGGCCCGAACGAGCCGCCGCCGCCCATGAACACGACCACCTCGTCGACGCCCTCGTCCTCGGCCACCACCCGCAGGCACCGGTCGAACGGCGAGTCCGGGTCGATCAGCACGGTGGCGGTGACGTCGACCGGGTTGGCCGGGCTCGCCCACGCCGGCAGCAGCTCACCGAGCCGCGCGGTGGTGTCCGGCCGCAGCGGCGGGACCGTCAGACCCCATCGGTCGCACGCGTCGCTGACCAGCACGCCGCCGCCGCCGGAGCCGGTCAGCACCCCGATCCGGCGCCCGCCCCACTGTGGCCCGGCCACCACGGCCCGGCAGGCGGTCACCAGGTCCTCGGGGGTGGTCACGCCGACGACGCCGTAACGGCGCAGCACGGCGTCGCTGACCCGGGCCGACCCGGCCAGCGCGCCGGTGTGCGACCGGGCCGCGGCTTGTCCGCGCTCGGAGTCGCCCGCGCGCAGCAGCACCACCGGGACCCCGCGGTCCCGGGCCGCGGCGAAGAAGGCGGTGAGGCCGGCGCCGTCGCGGACCCCCTCCAGGTAGAGCGCGACCGCCCGGACCCGCGGGTCGTCGAGCACCGCGACGGCCAGCTGCGCGGCATCGAGGACCGCCTCGTTGCCGGTGCTGATCATGAGCGCGAGGCCGAACCCGCGGGCGTGCGCCATCGCGGCGACGTAGCTGCCGATGGCGCCGCTCTGGGTGATCAGGGCGACCGGACCGTCCGGGAGCTCGGCGTCGCCGTCGACCAGCGAGGCGAAGGTGCAGTAGGAGCGGGATCCGAAGTCGATGACGCCCAGCGAGTTGGGGCCGACCACGGCGAGCCCGCGCTCGCGCGCGAGCGCGGTCAGCGCCCGCTCGCGCGCGGCCCCGGCGTCGTCGAGTTCGGCGAACCCGGAGCTGAACACGAGGAACGTCCGCGCGCCGCGGTCGGCTGCCGCGGCGACGGTGTCCAGCACCGCCTCGGCCCGCACGGCGACCACCGTCAGGTCCGGCACCTCGGGCAGGGCCGCGGCGTCGGGCAGGCAGGCGACGCCCGCGACGGCGGCGTGCCGCGGGTTGACCGGGTGCAGCCGTGGCGGCGGGTCGCGGCGCAGCAGGCTGCGCAGCGCCCGGGTGGCCGGCCGGGCCGGGTCCGGGGACGCGCCGAACAGCGCAACCGACTCCGGCCGCAGCAGGCAGCGCAGCAGCTCGGGCCCGGTGGGCGCGACGGCGGTCACCGGGCCACCGCCGGCGGGGCGGTGTCCCGCTCGGCCACCGCCCGCGCCCTGGCCAGCACGGCCTGCGACAGCGTGACGTGGGCCGCGTCCACCAGGACGCCGCCCACGCCGACGGCCCCGAGACCGCGGGCCTCGCCGTCGCGGTAGGCCGCGATGTCGCGCTCGGCCCGCACCACCTCATCCGCGGTCGGGGCGTAGACCTCGTTGGCGATCGGGACCTGCGACGGGTGGATCGCCCACTTCCCGGTGTAGCCCAGCAGCCCGGCGCGGCGGGCCTGCACGGTGTAGCCGGCCGCGTCCCGGTAGTCGGGGTAGGGCGCGTCGACCGCGACCAGCCCGCCGATCCGGGCCGCGGCGAGCACCTTGCACCGGGCGTAGTGCCAGAAGTCGCCGGGGTAGTCCCCGAGCGGGGCGAAGTTCGTGTCCACCCTGGCCCCCACCGACACCGAGAAGTCACCGGCCCCGAAGATCAGCGCGTCGAGCCGGGGGCTGGCCACCGCGATCTCCTCGACGGCCGCCAGCGCGGCGACATCCTCGATCAGCACCTCCAACCGCACCGGCCTGGTCCGGCCCAGCTGCGCCTCCAGCTGGGTCAGCAGGACGTCGAACCACCAGACGTCGCGGGCCGAGGTGACCTTGGGCAGGATCAGGGTGTCCAGCGCGTCCACCGCGCCGGTCAGCACCTCGACCACGTCGCCGTGCGCCCACGGCGTGTGCAGCCCGTTCACCCGCACCGCCCGCACGGTCGAGCCCCAGTCCCGGCCGGTCAGCGCGGCCACGGCGCCCGCCCTGGCCTCGACCTTGCGGGCCGGGGCGACGGCGTCCTCCAGGTCGAGGAACACCAGGTCGGCGCCGCTGGCCGCGGCCCGGTCGAACATCCGCTCGCTGGTGGCCGGGGTGGCCAGCTCCGAGCGCCGCAGCAGCGGGGCGGCCGGGGACATATCAGATCACGCCCTTTCCGCGCAGCTGCGCGATCTCTGCGGCGGTCAGCCCGAGCAGGCCGCCGTACACCTCGTCGTTGTGCGCGCCCAGCGCCGGCCCGAGATGGTCGACGCGGCCGCGGGCCGCGGAAAAGCGCGGCACCGGCGCCTGCACCCGGACCGGCCCGAGCCGGTCGTGCGGGACCGACATGAACACCCCCCTGGCCCTCATCTGCTCGTCGGCCACCAGGTCGGACACGTCGTACACCGGAGCGGCGGCCACCTCGGCGCGCTCGAACACCGCCATCGCGTCGTCGAGGTCGTGCCGTGCGACCCACTCGGCGACGGCGGCGTCGACCTCACCTGCCCGGGCCAGCCGCCGTTGCGGGTCGGCGAAGTCCGCCTGGTCGGTCAGGTCGGTGCGGCCGATCGCGGAGAACACGCGGAGGGCGACGGTGGGGGAGCTGCCCGACATGGCCAGCCACCGCCCGTCGCGGGTGCGGTAGGTGTTGCGCGGCGCGCTGATGTCCCAGCGGTTACCTGCCCGGGCGGCGACCACACCGAGCTGGTCGAAGGCCAGCAGCGACTGCTCCAGCAGCCGGGCCAGCGGGTCCACCAGGTTGACGTCGACGAGCTGGCCGCCGCCGCCGTGCACGTCGCGGTGGTACAGCGCCATCAGCACGGCGTAGGCCGCGTTGAGCGAGGCGACGCCGTCGGCCAGCATGAACGGCGGCAGCGTCGGCGGTCCGGTGGCCTCGCCGACCGTGTGCGCGAAACCGCTCATCGCCTCGCCGAGGGTGCCGAAGCCGGGACGCTCGCTCTTCGGGCCGGTCAGCCCGAAGCCGGTGACGTGCAGCATTACCAGGCCCTCGTTGACCGAGCGCAGCGCCGGGTAGTCCAGACCCCATCCGCGCAGCGTGGCCGGGCGGGTGTTGGCCACCACCACGTCGGCGGTGGCGGCCAGCCGTCGGGCCAGCTGTTGCCCCTCGGTGGTCCGCAAGTCTAGCGTGACCGACTTCTTGTTCCGGCCGATGCTGGTCCATACCAGCCCGACGCCGTCGACCTGGTGGCCCCAGCCGCGGATCGGATCGCCGCCGCGCGGGTCCTCCACCTTGACCACCTCGGCGCCGAATTCGCCGAGGTAGGTGGCGGCGAGCGGTCCGGCGGCCAGCGTGGCCAGCTCGAGCACCCGGATCCCGCCCAGCATCGCGGAGCTCACGCGAGGCGCTCCGGGCGCGGCAGGCCCAGGTGCTCGCGCAGCGTGGTACCGGTGTAGCGCTCGCGGAACAGGCCGCGGCGGCGCAGCGACGGGACCACCAGGCGGACGAACTCCTCGAACGCGCCGGGCAGGTGCGTGGCGGCGACCACGAACCCGTCGCACGCCCCGCCGGTGAACCAGTCGCCCATCTGCTCGGCGACCTGGTCCCCGGTCCCGACGAACCGCGGCCCCTGCAGCAGGGTGGCCCGGTGCGCGGCCAGCGTGCGCAGGGTCAGCGTGCCCGGCCCGACGTGCCGTCGCACGCCCTGCACCAGGCCGCGCACCCCGGTGACGGACTCGATCAGCTCGTCGGTGATCTCCTCGTCGAGCCCGTGGCCGGCGAAGTCGTGGTTGGTCACCTCCGAGAGCAGCGTCAGCGACGCCATCGGGTGCACCAGCCGCTCCAGCAGCATGTGTTCCTTCTCCTTGGCATGGGCCTCGCTCTCCCCGACCACCGGGTAGGCCATCGGGAGCACCCGCACCAGGTCGGTGTCGCGGCCGATCGCGGCGATGCGTTCCTTCTGGTCGCGGTAGTGCTCCGCGGCGACCTCCCGGCTGGGATCGCCGGTGAAGATGAGGTCGGCCCAGCGGGCGGCGAAGTCGCGCCCGCGCCCGGAATGACCCGCCTGGATGATCGGCGGGCGGCCCTGCGGGGTGCGGGGCACGGTGAGC
>JAPLAT010000041.1 GCA_026393175.1 Pseudonocardiales bacterium | reverse complement strand
CCGGCGGCGTAGCAGGGTGCAGCAGTTCAGACGCGGTCGCGCCAGGCGGCCGGGCTCACACCGTGCTCGCGGCGGAACACCCGCGCGAAGTACCCGGGGTCGGGGAACCCGACCTCCCGCCCGATCGTCGCGACCGGGGCGTCGGTCGTCGCGAGCAGGCGCCGCGCCTGCAGCATGCGCCGCTCGGTGATCCACTCCAGGACGGTCCGGCCGGTGCGGTCGCGCACGCGGGTGGTGAGGTGCCCGGGGGAGAGCCCGACGGCGGCGGCGACGTCGCGCAGCGACAGCGGCCCGGCGAAGCGCTGCTCGATCACGGTGAAGACCTCGCTCAGCAGCGGCTCGCTGTTGAGCCGCAGGTCCGACACCACCCCGTCGGCGACGCCGTCCGCGATCCGGGCGACGTCGACGAGCAGCAGCGTCAGGTGTGCGGCGGCCGCGGCGTGGTAGCCGTCGCGGCGCTCGCGCAGCTCGGCCTCCAGCCGTCCGATCCGCTCCTCCCAGGCGGGGCGCGCGTCCGGCGGCGCGACCAGCCGGGTGATGCCGGTCGGGCGACCGCCGACGAACGGGGCGAGCAGCGGGTGCGCGCCCCAGGCCAGCGGCGACGCGGCCGGCCGGGCCCCGAGCAGGTCGGCGTCGAACAGCACCGACCAGCCGGTGACGCCGCGCAGGTCCGGCGAGCCCCACACCGCCGGCCCGACGATCTCGCCGGGCGCGACGAGGAAGACGTCGCCCGCGGCGACCGGCAGGTCCGGATCGGCGCGGGCGATGTAGCTGAGGACGAAGAAGTCGTGGGCGTGGTCGCCGGGCGGCACCATGCCGAGCACGCCGTCCGCGCGGTGCACCCGCACGGGCGGCTCGGAGGGCGCCGCACCGAGGTCGAACACCGGGACCCGGCGCGCGCCCGTCGTCATCCGCACGGTCCTGCGCACCGGAAGATCGTCCCATCATCGCGGCGGATCCGACAGCCCGGCCGCTCAGATCGGTGCCACGCTGGCGGCATGGACGAAACAACCTCCCAGCACGCGGGGCACGGCCACGGGCACCGGCCGTTCCTCCCGGCCCTCGGCGAGCACCGCGGGGTGCGGTTCTACGACGCCTTCGGGGTGGTCATCGGTGCTCCCCGGCTGTACGCCGCCGTCGCGGCGACCGCCCGCGCCGGGGGCGGGGCCGACGCCGTGGTGGTCGACGTCGGGTGCGGCTCGGGCGCGCTGCTGCGCCGCGTCGGCCGCGACCGCCCCGACGCCCGGCTCGTCGGCGTCGACCCCGACGACCGGATGCTCGACACCGCCCGGCGCAAGGCCGCGCGCAGCCCGCACCCGGCCGTGCGCGACTCCCGGTGGGAACGCGGCTACGCGGAGGAGATCCCCGTCGGGGACGGCGCCGCGGACCAGGTGCTGTCCTCGCTGATGTTCCACCACCTCGACCCCGCGGCCCGGACCGCCATGCTCGCCGAGGTCCGGCGCGTCCTCCGGCCGGGCGGCACGCTGGTGCTCGCGGACTTCGACGGCTCGCGCGGGCTCCTGCGCGGGGCCGGGCCGCACTCGCCGATGACGGCGTTCGGGCCGGGTGACCTGCAGGCCCTCCTCGCCGACGCCGGGTTCGCCGTGCGGTCCGCGTCGTCCGTGCGCCTGCTCATCGGCGGGACGGCGGTGCTCCGGGCGGAGCCGGTGTGACGACGGGCGGACAGGACGTCCGGACCGGCGGCGGGGCTGCGGGCGGCCGCGCGGGACGGCGTCGTCCCCGCCACCGGCCTACGATCGCTCGATGACCACGGCCGCCGGGTGGCGGGTCCCCGCGGCGATCGAGGCCGTCCGGGACCGGGTCGTGGCCGACGGCGTGGTGGACCGCCTGCCCGGCTTCGACCTCGTCGCCGACCCGACCTTCGCCGGTGACAGGGGGACGAGCGAGGCCGCCCACGTGGTGGGCGTCGTCGGCGACCGGCGCTTCGCCGCGGGCCTCGACCACGGGCTGGAGCGCTGCTGCGCGACCGTCATGTCGGCACTCCAGGACGAGGTCGTCGACCGGTCCGGGCGACCGTGGCCGCTGATCGGGACGGAGAGCGGCGACGGGGGCGGGTGGGTGCTCGACGTCGACGTCGACCGCGACGGCATCGCCGTGTGGCGGCGGGGCAGCGAGGTCCTGTGCCCGGTCGGGCTGCTGGTCCCCAGCGTCCGGGCCCGCGGATGGGCAGTGGCCTGAGCCGGGCGACCGCTCCGCCCGAGGTCCGTCGAGGGCGTGGTCGTAACGCCCGAACCGGGCTCGACGATGGGCTGACCGCACGGGGGGACGGCGGGGGGAAGTCGGCATGGCGAAGTTGAGCGCGATCCTGGACCAGATCGACGCGGGGACGATGCTCCTCCCCGAGTTCCAGCGCGGGTACGTCTGGAACCGCGACCAGGTGCGCGGGCTGATGCGCTCGCTCTACCGCGGCTACCCCGTCGGGGCGCTGCTCGTGTGGGAGACCGACACGACCGGCCAGGCGGTCCGCGGCAGCGCGGACGCGCGGGGCAACCGATCCCTTCTCCTCGACGGCCAGCAGCGCGTGACCACGCTCTACGGCATCGTCCGGGGCCGCGCGCCGGCGTTCTTCGAGGGCGATCCGGCCGCCTTCTCGGGTCTGCGGTTCAACGTCGAGGACGAGACGTTCGAGTTCTACGGCCCGGTCAAGATGAAGGACGACCCGCGCTGGATCGACGTCACCGCGCTGTTCGTCGACGGGCCGACGGCCGTCGCCAAGGACCTGCACGGTCACCCGGACACCGGCGGACGGTTCTTCGAGTACCTCGATCGCCTCCAGAAGTTGCGCAACGTCCTCGACCGGGACTTCTACGTCGACGCCATCACCGGGCCCGACAAGACCGTCGACGTCGTGGTCGACATCTTCAACCGCGTGAACTCCGGCGGCACCAAGCTCTCCAAGGGCGACCTCGCACTGGCGCGGATCTGCTCGGAATGGGCCGATGCCCGACCGACCATGCGCCGCAACGTCGACCGCTGGGCCGCCGACCGCAACGTCCGCCTCACCCCGGACTGGCTGCTGCGCAACGTCAACGCGGTGGCGACGGGCCGGGCGCCGTTCTCGGCCCTGGAGGACGTGACCGCGGCGGACTTCCAGGACGCGCTGTTCAAGACCCTGCACAACGTCGACCACCTCCTCGACCTCTTCTCCGCCCGGCTCGGTCTCGACCACGACCGCGTGCTGTTCGGCCGCGCGGGAATCCCGGTGCTCACCCGCCTCCTGCACACCCGCGGCGGCCGGTTCGCCGACCAGGCCGAGGCCGACCGGGCCCTGTGCTGGTTCGTCCACGCCGCGGTGCGCGGGCGGTACGCCGCCTCCGCCGACACGACGCTGAACAAGGACCTGGAGACGGTCGACCGCGACGGCATCGACGGGGTGATCACCAGCCTCCGGCGGATCCGCAAGGGCCGGCTCACGATCGACCCGCAGGACTTCGAGGGTGACAGCCGCGGGTCGCGGTCGTACCCGCTCCTGTACCTGGTGACCCGCACCGGGGGTGCCCGCGACCTGCTCACCGGCCGTCCGCTCGGTGCCGACACGGGCGCCGTCGAGGTCCACGAGATCTTCCCCCGCGCGTTGCTGGCGAAGGCGGGCTATTCCCGCGCGGAGATCAACTCGGTCGCCAACTATGCGTTCGTCACCCCCTCCACGGCCACCGCGCTGCACGGCCGCGAGCCCGGCGAGTACCTGCCCGGCCTCGACGCCCGGACCTCGCAGTGGATCCCCGACGGGCCGTGGCGCGTGCAGGACTACCCGAAGTTCCTCACCGCCCGCCGCAAGCTGCTGGCCGCCGCAGCCAACGAGTTCCTGGGCGAGCTCATGGCAGGCACGCTCCCCGAGTCGCAGGTCCTGACGGCCGTCGCGGTGAGCGAGGAGACGACCCGGGTCGACGCCCGTGTCGCCCTCGTCGGTGCGTTGGTCGAGGAACTGGCGGGGCTGGGCTACGCGCGTCCCCTGCTGGACGAGGAGATCACCGACGCCGAGACCGGCCGCGTCCTGGCCGTCGCCGAGGCGTTCTGGCCGAGCGGGCTGCAGACCGGGCAGGGCAAGCCGGTGGTCCTCGAGCTGGACCCCGACGAGGCCGACGTCCCGCGGCTCACCGAGCTGGGGTGTGAGGTGTTCACCTCCGTCGACGCCCTGCGCGGGTACGTGCAGCGGCTCGGCGAGGTCGCGTCCGGTGACCGCGAGGTGGGGGGCGGGTTCGCCGAGCAGGGCCCGTCCGACGGCAGCCTGGAGAGCGCCCTGTTCGCGGTGATCGAGCAGTGCCGGGTCGAGCTGGGCTACCACCCCCGCCAGCTGCGCGAGATGATCCACGACCTCGGCGCGCTCGACGCGGTCCGGCGCATCCTGAACGCCCCGACGCCGAGCGACGGGTTCCGCCGACTGTGGGACGAGAAGCGGCTCGACCTCAGTGTCGAGGCGGCCGCGCTGCAGTTCCCGTCCCTGTTCACCCCCACCGAGCTGGCCGCGGCGCGGCAGCGGCTGCGCGAGGCCGGCCACGCGGTGCCCGCGTGAGGACCGATCCCGGTCACCCGGCCATCTGCTCCAGGAACCGCTGGGTCTCGGGATCCGTCGAGTACAGGGCGGTCGCCTTCATGCCCCGGGTCAGCAACACCTTGTAGGTGTTGCGCACCAGCGCCGGGAACTCCTCGTCGGACGCCCGCTTGACCTGCCCGTCGAACGAGCGGTCCCGCTGGGCGACCCAACGGTCCCCGCGGCGGACGAAGTCGTCGCCGATGATGACCCCCGCCCAGTCGTACTCGAAGCCCTGCGCGGTGTAGATGCAGCCGACCTGGCCGAATCCGCGGGTGTCGCTGGCCCAGAAGTGCGACGCCGGAGCCCCGGGCACCGGCTTCTCCGGCTTCGCGTTCCACGGCCTGCGCCAGTCGCCGATGACGACGTCGTCGACGAGTGCCTTCCGGCCGTCGACGACGACGGGGTCGCTCCAGCGCCAGCAGTACCCGGCGGCGATCCGTGCGGTGTCGCCGGAGCCGGGGTTCTGCGCGGTCAACCAGGACTCCAGGGCCTCGGGGCCCGGCAGAGCCGCCACGCGGTAGGTGTCGTCGGTGTCCCGGGTCAGGGCGGACCACGGGACCGGTGGCAGGTGCGTGAGGCCGAGCAGGCGCAGGACCCACTGCTCGTACAGTGCCGACCCGCCGCAGCGGTACTGGCCGTCGAGCCGGACGACGCTCACACCGCACCCCGCGGCGGTGGCCGCCGCGCTGATCTCGGCTTCCGTGCCCATCTCGCCCGGACGCACCACCTGGTGCTCGTCGAGCAGGAAGACCGGGACGCGGGCGATGTCGATGAGCTCCTGCACCTGCCGCTTCGCCTGAGCTCGCTTGTCGGCCTTCGTGAACCGGTTGACGCTCGTCTCGCGTATCCGGTGCGCCTCGTCGCAGATCAGCACGTCCAGCGAGTTCTTCTGCTCGCCGATGAAGCTGTTGAAGTAGACGAACAGCTGCTGGGCGCGGGTGCTGCGGGAGCCGATGACGATCTTGCGGAGGGTGTTGGTGAACGAGCTGGATCCGGTGGCGTGCATGACGCGTCGCCCGGCGCGCGAGAGGTCGCCGAGCAGGCTCAACGCCACGACACTCTTCCCTGACCCCGGACCGCCCAGGACGATGACGACGGTCTTGGTGTTCTCGTCCTTCGACCGCTCGACGGCCTGCTCCACGATCGTGTAGGCGACCTGCTGCTCGTCGAGCAGCACGAACTGCTCCCGCTGCCGGACCTCCTCGGCGGCGTGGTGCAGCAACTGCTTGGACGGGGTGGTGGGCGCGCGGAGCAGGTCGTCGGCGGCACGGCGAGCGCCTTCCCGGCTGCTCGGGTCCGGGTTCAGCAGAGCCCGGAGCCGGTCGATCAGCGCTTGGCGCTCGTCCCGCGTGTAGAGCCGGCCGTACTCGTCCACCCGGTACTGCCTCAACCGCCAGCCCTCGGCGGCGGCGTTGTGCAGGTAGGCGAGGCCGTACACACCGTCGGCCTCGCGGGCGAGCATCGGCGTGAAGTCGACGAGCTGCTGGCAGTAGCGCCGCACCTGCTCGGCGGGGTGCAGGACGGGCTGGTCCCCGTACTGCGGCACCCGCACGAGGTCCTCGCCCACCGACTCGGCGGTGGTCCACTGCTTGAGCTCGACGAGGACGTAGGACGATCGGCCGGTGGCGGGGTGCACGCCGCACAGCAGCGCGTCGACCCGCTTGGGCGTGTAGGGGAGGCGGTGCTCCAGCAGGACCTCGACGTGCCCCAGCCCGGCCTGTACGACGTCGGCGAGGAACGGCGGAAGGCTGTTCTGCCACGACCTCAGCTCGCCGACACCGGTGGCGGCGTCGAAGCGGATCCGGGCCTGCTGGGCGAGCAGTTCGTGCAGCTCCTTTGCCTCGGCCTTGGCCAGCAGCGAGCCGGCGTCGTCACGAACCAGAGCCACCCGAGATCCCCCACGAGGCACGCGTCATCGGCGTGCGGGTGGGGGCAGCAACGAACTCGCGCTCGGTGCCCGTCGGGCCGCGCGAGGGACTCTAGGGGAGCGGGGGGAAGCGCGCTTCGTTGCGCTCGATCTTCTCCCGGGCCGCGGACACCGGGTCGATGCCGCACACGTCGGCGAAGCGCACGAGGTAGATCAACACGTCTGCCACCTCGTCGGCGACCCGGCGGCGCCGATCGGCGTCCCAGCCGGCCGGGACATCGCTCTCCCCGAGCCACTGCAGTTCGGCGCACAGCTCGCCGACCTCGCCGGAGAGGGCCAGGGCCAGGTTGCGGGGGGTGTGATGGCGTTCCCAGTCGCGCGCCGCGGCGAAGGCGCGCAGCCGCGCGGCGAGCTCGTCGAGATCCGGGACGGCGGGGACAGGGCTGGCGGGCACACGACGAGTCTGGGCGACGCCCGCGTCCGGCGCGGACCAACCCGCTCCTCACCCCTCGGAGAGCACGTCCGGTCCCCGTCCACCACCATGCCGGCGTGACCCACCCGCTGCCCGAGGGCGTGTACGAGTCCCTGCGCACCGACGGCCTGGAGACCGCGCTCGGTGCGCTCACCGGCCTCACCCCGCACTGGCACGAGGTCGAGGCCGCCGACGCGCCGCACGTGCTGGCCCGGCACGTCGCGGAGTCGGTGCAGCGCAGGCTCGCCACGCTGCGGGATCCCGCGGAGCGGCTCGCGCTGGTGAACGACCTGCTGGCCCGGGTCGCCGAGCCGGGGGAGCGGGTGCGGTCCCACGAGCAGTTGGCCGTGCTGAGCCGGGAACTCGCGCCGGGGGTGCACCGGCTGCAGCGGCCCGTCACCCCGCTGTCGTCGGCCGCCCTGCTCACGAACGCACCCGAGGAGCCGTCACTCGGCGCGGAACTGCGGGCCGAACTGGGGTCCGCCGATCGCGTCGACCTGCTGTGCGCGTTCGTGCGCTGGCACGGGATCCGGGTCCTGGCCGACGAGCTGGACGCGCTCCGCGCCCGCGGGGTGCCGTTCCGCGTGATCACCACGACCTACGTGCAGGCGACCGAGCAGCGCGCCGTCGACGAACTCGTGCGGCGCTACGGGGCGGAGGTGCGGGTCAGCTACGAGACGGCCGCGACCCGCCTGCACGCCAAGGCGTGGCTGTTCCGCCGCGACTCCGGCTACACGACGGCGTTCGTCGGCAGCAGCAACCTCTCCCGGTCGGCGCTGGTGGACGGCCTGGAGTGGAACGTGCGGCTCTCGGCCGTCGCGACCCCCGATCTCGTGCGCAAGTTCGAGGGGACCTTCGACAGCTACTGGGCCCACCCCTCGTTCGTCCCGTACGACCCCGACCGCCCGGAGCGGTTGCGGGCGGCGCTGCGGCGCGACGCCGGGCCGTCCGTCGTCTCGGGGCTGGAGGTGCGCCCCTACCCGCACCAGGAACAGATCCTCGAGGCGCTGGCGGCCGAGCGCGACGTGCACGGCCGGCACCGCAACCTCGTCATCGCAGCCACGGGCACCGGAAAGACCGTCGTCGCCGCGCTCGACTACGCCCGCATGTCCGGACGACCCCGGTTGCTGTTCGTCGCGCATCGCAAGGAGATCCTGGAGCAGTCGCTGCGCACGTACCGCGAGGTCCTCGCGGACGGCGCCTTCGGTGAGATGTACGTCGGCGGGGAGCGGCCGGAGCGGTGGGAGCACGTGTTCGCGAGCGTGCAGTCGCTGGCGGCCTACGGCGTCGACCGCCTCCCGGCCGATCACTTCGACGTGGTCGTCGTCGACGAGTTCCACCACGCCGAGGCGCCCACCTACCGGAGGCTGCTGGAGCACCTGGCACCGCGCGAGCTGCTGGGGCTCACCGCCACGCCCGAGCGCACCGACGGCACCGACGTCCGCGGCCACTTCGACGGGCGTACCGCGTTCGAGCTGCGGCTGTGGGACGCGCTGCGCGCCGACCTGCTCGTGCCGTTCCACTACTTCGGCGTGGCCGACGGCGTCGACCTCGACGGTCTGTCCTGGAGCCGCGGCAGCTACGACGTCGCCGCGCTGGACGGCGTCTACACGGGCAACGACGCGCGGGCGCGCAAGGTCGTCCGCGAGACCGCGGAGAAGGTGACCGACGTCCGGGCGATGCGGGCACTGGGGTTCTGCGTGTCCGTACGCCATGCGCGCTACATGGCCGAGGTGTTCGAGCGCGCCGGCATCCCGAGCCGCGCCGTGACGGGGGAGACGCCGCCGCAGGAGCGGAGCGACGCCCTGCGCGCGCTGCGGGACCGCGAGGTGAACTGCCTGTTCACCGTCGACCTGTTCAACGAGGGTCTCGACCTGCCCGAGGTCGACACCGTGCTCCTGCTCCGGCCGACCCAGAGCGCCACGGTGTTCCTGCAGCAGCTCGGCCGCGGCCTGCGCCGCGCCCCGGGCAAGGCCGTGCTGACGGTGCTCGACTTCATCGGGCAGCACCGGCGGGAGTTCCGGTTCGACGTCCGGTACCGGGCGCTCACCGGCACCAGCCGCCGGCAGCTCGAACGCGACGTCGAGGCCGGGTTCCCGTTCCTGCCGTCGGGCTCGCAGATGGTGCTCGACACCGTCGCCCAGCGCATCGTGCTGGACAACGTCCGCGCCCAATTGCGGCTGCGCCGCCGTGACCTGGTCGCCGACGTCCGCTCGCACGGCGACCTCCCGCTCGCCGGCTACCTGCGGGAGTCCGGCCGCGAGCTCGTGGACGTCTACGGGCGCGGCTCGTCGTGGACGGCACTGCGCCGGGAGGCCGGCCTGCCGACCCCTGCCCGGGGGCCGGACGAGGACGCGCTGCTCAAGCGCGTCGTCGGGTTCGCGCACGTCGACGACCCCGAGCGGGCGGCGCTGTACGCGCGGCTGGCGACGGTCGACGGCCCGCAGTACGACGAGCTCACCCCGCGCGAGCAGGTGCTGGCGCGAATGCTGTTCTTCGTGCTGTGGCCCGACCGCGGCGGCCACGCCTCCTACGACGCCGGACTGGCGCTGCTGCGCGCCCACCGCGCCGTGTGTGCGGAGATCCGCGAGCTGGTCGCGATGGGGTCGGACACGGCCCGGCACGTCCCCCGGCCGCTGGCACCGACTCCCGTCCCGCTGCTGTCGCATGCGCACTACCGTCGCGAGGAGGTCCTCGCCGCTCTGGGCTGGGCATCGATGGAGCGCAAGGCGCACGGCCACGCCACCGGCGTCGCGTGGGCCCCGGCGATGGCGACCGATGCGCTGCTGGTCAACCTGCGCAAGACCGAGCGCGACTTCTCCCCGACGACGATGTACCGCGACTACGCGATCGGCCCCGACCTGTTCCACTGGGAGTCGCAGAACGCCACCTCGCTGGCCTCCGAGACCGGGCAGCGCTACGTCCACCACCGTGAGCGCGGCAGCCACGTCGCGCTGTTCGTCCGGGACGCGCCCACCGGGGACCTGGGACCGCCGCCGTTCCTGTGCCTCGGCCTGGTCGACCACGTCGAGCACCGGGGGGAGCGCCCCATCGCGATCACGTGGAGGTTGCGGCGGCCCATGCCGGCGGAGACGTTCCAGCTCGCCCGGCTCGTCGCCTCCTGACCGGCGTCCGGCGGGAGGCTGGATCCATCCCGCTGGTCGTATCGCGCCGTGGCTCGCCCGGCGGGCTGCTCGGCAATAGCTTGACCGGCTGTGCCGGCCGCCGGCTGGTCCTGGCCGGCCCAGGCGGCGAGGACGAGATCACTCACGCGATCGAGGCAGCACGAGACGGGACGCTTGACGGCTACCGACCGGCCGTGCGGCGGGCCGCCGTTGCGGGCTCGGCCCACTGACGTGCGCCGGACGCCCCGGGCCGCGACCTGGCCGCCAGCGGCCGATCGCGATCATCTGCCGGTTGCGCGGCCCGATGCCGGCCGCGACATTCCCGGTGTCGCGATCGTCACAACGTCGGCGGGGCCAGGTCGCCGAGCAGGTCGTCGATCACCCGTTCCTCCTCGACCGCGCGGCCGGTGGCGGACAGGGCGTCGGTCAGCTCGGGGTCCCACGCGCAGGCGACGGGAGAGCCGCGCAGCGGCTCACCGTCACCGTCACCGGCGGCGCGGTAGGCGGCGGCATCGAACCGCCACGGCGTGATCGGCAGTCGGGCGTGCAGGAGGTTGCCGATGCGCAGGCCGCCCCAGTCGAAGTCGCCGTGGTGGCGCAGCCGCGCGCCGGCGGCGACGGCGGCGTGCAGCACCGCCATCACGGCGGCGCCCGGCTGGCCGTTCAGGCACACCAGCGGGGCGGTGGCCGGGCCGAGGCGGTCGGCGGCCTCCGCGAGCACCACTGGGTTCTCGCAGACCGAGACGGTCGATCCGGTGAGATCCGGCAGCGGGGAGACGCGCAGCTGGCGCAGGGTCAGCACTGCGGGCTCGCCGGCATCGGCGAGCGCTGTGAGGGCGCGGCCGGTGGGAGAGGTGTCGCCGCGCAGACCGAGCACGAGCGCGGTGGAGGACAGCTCGTCGCGCAGCAACCCGACGCTCGCCCACACGTCCCGGCGCCACGCCGCGCCGGCCCCATCGGTGGCGCCGGTGAGGGCGCGGGCGGCGCCGAAGGCGAGCGCGGTCAGCGGCCGGTCGGCGTCGAGGCCGTGCGCGGACCCGAGAACCCGCTCGGCGAACCGGCCCACCGGTTCCGGGCCGGCCCCCTCTGCCCGACGGCTCTCCCACGCCTCGACAACGGCGACGAGCTGTGCCACGAGCA
>JAPLAT010000399.1 GCA_026393175.1 Pseudonocardiales bacterium | reverse complement strand
CGGCGACGGCGTCGGCGGCCCAGGCCGCGGCGCGGCGGGCGTCGCCCAGCCCCAGCGCGGCCCGGGCCGCCCGCTCCAACACGTCGGTGCGGGCCCGGTGCAGCCGCGCCCGGGGCTAGGCGGCCCAGTCCGCGTAGGTGTCCTCGGCCAGCGGCTCGCCCCACAGCGCCAGCGCGGCGACGCACGCCCGCACCGCCGCCGCATCGTCGTCGACCGCGGCCCGCCGCGCGGCGGCCAGGAACTCCTCGGCGTCCACGGTGCACGGCCCCAGCGCGTACCCGCCGGTGCCGGTGACGATCAGGCCGGGGTCGTCCAGTGCCCGGCGGGCCCGGGTGACGAGCACGGTGAGGTTGGCCGCCGGGTCGGCGGGGAGCCGGTCCGGCCACAGCGCCTCGGCCAGCGCGGCGTGCGGCACCAGGTCGGGCCGGCGCACGGCCAGCACCCGCAGCAGCGTGCGCACCTTGCGACCGCCGAACGCCGCGGGCGGCACCTCGACGCCGTCCCGGCGCACCTGGAACCGCCCGAGCAGCTGCACGGCGACGCCCGGCACGCGGACATCGTCCTCCGCTGCAGGGGAACTGCAAGGTCCCGTTCGTAGCGTCCGCCGTACCCGATCCCGAGGAGGACACCGTGTACGAGCAGAGCGACTTCGCCGAACCCACCGAGACCCGCACGTTCCCGCACGGCCGGCTCGACCTGCTGCACATCGGCGGCGCGGACATCGGCCGGCTGACCCTGGAGCCGGGCTGGCGCTGGTCGACCGACGTCCGGCCGGTGGCCGGCACCGAGCTGTGCGAGGCCCCGCACTTCCAGTACCACGTCAGCGGCACGCTGCGGGTCCGCACGGCCGACGGCGAGGAGTTCGACGCCGTCGCGGGCCAGGTCACGGCGCTGCCGGCCGGCCACGACGCCTGGGTGGTCGGCGACGACCCGGTGGTCGTCGTGGACTGGTGGGGCGCCTCCGACTACGCCCGCGGGTGACCGGGCCATGCTGACCACCGTGGACGTCCGCGAGATCTACGCCAGGTGCAGCGCCGGGTTCACCGCCCGCGTGCACGCCGTCGACGGGCGCTGGAGCGCGCCCACCCCGCTGCCGGGCTGGGACGTCCGGGAGCTGGTGAACCACCTCGTCAACGAGGAGCGCTGGACCCCGCCGCTGCTGGGCGGCGCGACGATCGCCGAGGTGGGCGACCGGTTCGACGGCGACCTGCTCGGCACCGACCCCGTCGCGGCCCACGAGGACGCCGCGGCCGCCGCGCTCGCCGCGGTGCGCGCCGACGGCGCCGTCGAGGGCACCGTGCACCTGTCCTTCGGCGACCACCCGGCCCGCGAGTACGCCCTGCAGCTCGCCGCCGACCACCTCGTGCACACCTGGGACCTCGCCCGCGCGCTCGGCGCCGACGAGACCCTCGACCCGGACGCGGTCGCCGCCGTCCTCGACTGGTTCGGCGAGACAGAGACGGTCTACCGCGACATGGGCGTGATCGGGCCGCGCGTCGCCGTGCCCGCCGGGGCGGGCCCGCAGGCCGAGCTCCTGGGCCGGTTCGGGAGGACCCCGTGAACGCCGCCGACGCCGTCGCCCGCTTCCAGAAGGCGTTCGACGCCCAGGACGTCGACGCGATCATGGCCGCGATGACCCCCGACTGCGTCTTCGAGGACACCTCCCCGCCCGACGGCGTCCGGCACGTCGGCACCGAGGCCGTGCGGGCGGCCTGGACCGCGCTGTTCACGGCCTCCCCGCACGGGGTCTTCACCACCGAGGAGATGATCGTCGCGGGCGACCGGGTCGTCGCCCGCTGGCGCTACTCCTGGGGCGACGGGCACGTCCGCGGCGTCGACGTGTTCACCGTGCGGGACGGCCTCGTCGCCGAGAAGCGGGCCTACGTCAAGGGGTGACGGCCCTCCGGACCCGTGAGTGGCTCACGGGCGGCGGAGCCGCATCTCCTCCAGCCTGCGGATGCGCTCCTCCACGGGCGGGTGGGTGGCGAACAGCCGGGCCAGCTGCTCGCCCGCGCGGAACGGGCTGGTGATCATCAGGTGCGACTGGGCGGTGAGCTGGGGGTCGGGCGGCAGCGGCGAGAGCTGGACGCCGTGCTGCAGCTTGCGCAGCGCCGAGGCCAGCGCCAAGGGGTCGCCGGTGAGCTCGGCGCCGCTCGCGTCGGCCTGGTACTCCCGCGACCGGCTGACCGCCATCTGCACCACGCCCGCGGCGACGGGCCCGAGCAGCGCGATGAGCAGCAGGGCGATCGGGTTGGGGCGCTCGTCGTCGCCCCCGCCGAACAGCCCGGCGAACATCGCCATGTTGGCCAGGAAGCCCACCATCGTCGCCAGGGCCCCCGCGACGGAGGAGATGAGGATGTCGCGGTTGTGCACGTGCGACAGCTCGTGGCCGACGACGGCGCGCAGCTCGCGCTCGTCGAGCAGGTCGAGCAGGCCGGTCGTGACGCAGACGGCGGCGTGGCGCGGGCTGCGGCCGGTGGCGAACGCGTTCGGGGCGGCCGTCGGGCTGATGTAGAGCCGCGGCATCGGCGCGCGGGCGGCGCGGGAGAGCTCGCGGACGATCCGGTAGAGCCCGGGTGCCTCCGGCTCGGTGACCGGGCGGGCGTGCATCGCCCGCAGCGCGATCCGGTCGGAGTTGAAGTAGGCGTACCCGTTGAGCGCCACGGCCGCGACGACCGCGATCAGCAGTCCCGTGCGGCCGAAGAGCGATCCCGCGAGCAGCACGAGGCCGCTCATCCCGCCGAGCAGCAGCGCGGTCCTCAGACCGTTCATCTGCGAGTGCACTGCGTCAGTCCCGTCCTTCCGGGGTGTCTCCCCTTGCAGGGACAACGAACCGCGCCCGGACGGTGTTCCGGCAACGCGCTCGACCCTCCAGCGGGTGGAACCCGGATGCTGGGGCCGTGGACGCGCTCGACACCGACGGCTTCGTCGTCCTCCCCCACCTCCTCGACGCCGCCGCGCTGGCCGGGGTGCGGGCGGCGATGGCGGACGCCCTGCACCGCGACGGCCCGCGCGGGCCCGGCGGCACGCTGCACGTCGACGGGCTGCGCGGCCCGGCCGTCGAGGCCGTGTGGACGGCGCCGCCGCTCGTCGCGGCCGTGGAGCACCTGCTCGGGCCGGGCGCACGGCGCGGGGAGCTGCACGTCCGGGCGCCGCACCCGGGATTCGGCGCGCAGGCGCTGCACGCCGACTTCGCCGGGCCGCCCCCGCCGGACGCGCCGCACGTGGCCGTCGCGGTCGTGGCGCTCGTCGACGTCGCCGAGGACGGCGGCGCGACCCGCGTCGTCCCGGGCACGCACCGCTGGAACCGCACCGCCCCGGCGCGCACGGTCGACCGCGCCTGGCCCGGCGAGCGGCGGATCCCGCTCGCGGCCGGCTCGGCGCTGGTGTTCGACGGGCACCTGTGGCACTCCGGCACCCGCAACGGCTCCGACCGGCGCCGCGACGCCCTGCAGGTCACCTGGCGGCGCGGGTGAACCGCTGCCCCGACCCGGCGTGCGCGGCGGCGTTCGACCTCCTGCTCGCCCGGGAGTTCGGCGACCCCGCCTCCTTCGCCGTGCACCACCTCACGGTCGCCGCGTACCGCCTCGAGCACCCCGCCGGGAGCACCGACCACACGCTGGCCACGCTGCTGTGCGTGCTCCGGGCCGGGGTCGACGACGGGCTCGACGGGGAGGCGCTGCGCCGGTCCTCGGCGTGGGCGGGTCGGCGGCTGCGCGAGCGTCCGCCCGGTCCGGTGCCCCGGCCGGCG
>JAPLAT010000153.1 GCA_026393175.1 Pseudonocardiales bacterium | reverse complement strand
TGCAACGGGCGCGGTGGCGGGCGGCGGCGGCCGCCGTCGCGGCCGGGTTGTTGTATCAGCGAATCGCTGTCGGAACGTAGGCGTCAATGTATCATTGACATCGAGGGAGGCGCCGGGCGCTGCTCCTCGTGCCGATGGCGCCGGGGTTCGCGCTGTCCGTGCGGGCCGCGCTGGGGCGAGGCCCGGCCGGCCGACGGGGGCGCGCAAATCCGGTGCGTCATCGAGTCGTTGACAGCATGGGGCCGGGTGTCCCCGCCCCCGCCACCGTCGACGGGCCCCTCGTGGCCCGCGACGGTGGCACCGGTCAGGTCCGGGGTCCGTACCCACGCGACGTGCTCGGGATCGGCCACGCCCTCGATGTCCAGGTTGACGACCACCGGCTCCTGGCCGCTGCGGGTGAGCACGCACTCCAGCGGCTCGTCGTCCAGGGCGTTGATCTCCTGGTGCGGCACCCACGGCGGCACGAAGATGAACCCGCCCGGCCCGGCCTCGGCCGTGAACTCCAACCGCTCGCCCCAGCGCATCCGGGCCCGGCCGCGCACCACGTAGATCACGCTCTCCAGCTCGCCGTGGTGGTGGGCGCCGGTGCGCGCGCCCGGGTGGATGGTCACGGTGCCGGCCCAGAGCTTCTGTGCCCCGGCGCGCGCCGCCGTCACCGCCGCCGCCCGGTGCATGCCCGGGGTCTGCGGGGTGCGGGTGTCCAGCGCGTCGCCGGGGATGACGCGGACGCCGTCGGTCCGCCAGTCCGGAGTGCTCACGGCGCCGATCCTGTCAGCGCGCGGCCGCCAGCGTCAGGGCGAACCGCTCGTCGGGGTCGGTCCACATCTGGACCGGGTCGAACCCGGCCGCGTCCAGCATGGAGCGGACCCCGAGCGGGCGGAACTTCGCCGACACCTCCGTGCGCAGCTCCTCCCCCACCGCGAACGGCACGTCCAGGTCGAGCTCGCCCACGCGCACGTCCATGGCCCGCTGCGCGACGAGCCGCATCTCGATCCACTCGTTGTCGGCGTCCCACAGCGCGCGGTGGGCGAACGCGTCGACGTCGAAGTCGGCGTCCAGCTCCCGGTTGAGCACGTGCAGCACGTTGCGGTTGAACTCCGCGGTGACCCCCGCGGCGTCGTCGTAGGCCGGCACGACGACGGACTCGTCGACGACCAGGCCGGTGCCCAGCAGCAGCTGCTCCCCCGGCGACAGCACGGAGCGCAGCTGGGTGAGGAAGGCGTGCCGCTCGGTGGGCAGCAGGTTGCCGATCGTGCCGCCGAGGAAGGCGACCATCCGGCGCTCGCCGCGCGGCAGTTTGTCCAGGTCGGTGGTGAAGTCGCCGACCACGCCGTGCAGCAGCAGGCCCGGGTACTCCGCGGCGAGGACGTCCAGCGCACCGCGCAGCGCCGCCTCGCTGACGTCCTGCGGCACGTACCGGCGCAGCGTCCCGGCCCGGGCGAACGCGTCGAGCAGCAGCCGGGTCTTCGCCGACGAGCCCGACCCCAGCTCGACGAGCGTGTCCGCGCCGGACGCCGCGGCGATCTCGTCGACGCTGCGGGCGAGCAGCGCGGCCTCGGTGCGCGTCGGGTAGTACTCGGGCAGCGCCGTGATCTGCTCGAACAGCTCGCTGCCGCGGGCGTCGTAGAACCACTTCGGCGGCAGGTGCTTGGGCGTGGCCGTGAGCCCGGCCAGCGCGTCGGCGCGCAGCGCGGCCTCGGCGTCGCGATCGGTGAGGTGGACGTCGAGCAGGACGTGCTGCGTGTTCATCGGACTCCCGTTGTCGTCAGGAACGGCGGACGGCCCGGTCGGGCCACGACGAGGTGCCGGTCGGGCACCCCGGTCCAGCGGGGGTGGTCGTCGGTCGGTTCCGACGCCACGAGCACCGAGTCGGCGTCGACCCGGTAGGACAGCGCGTGGTCGTGGGCGGTCGCCCAGACCGTCGCGCCGTCGGTGAGCAACAGGTTCAGCCGCGATCCCGGGGCGGCCGCCTCGACGGCGGTCACGGTCGCGGCGAGCACGTCGGCCGGGTCGTCGCCCGCCCAGAGCCGGTGCCGCACGAGCGCCCAGAGCAGCGCGGAGTCGGTGGGGGCGTCGAGGGTGAGCAGGTCGACGACCGGCAGGGCCGCGGCGAGGCCGGCCACCGAGCCCGGCCACCCCCGCACGACGCCGTTGTGGCTGAACAGCCAGCGGCCCTCGGCGAAGGGCGCCGCCGCGGTGACCGTCACCGGCATCCCGGTCGTGGCGGAGCGGACGGCGGCGAGCACCGCCGTCGAGGACGTCACCGCGGCGAGCGCGGCGAACGACACGTCGGACCAGATCGGGCCGGCGCTGCGATAGCGCACGGCGTCCGCGCCCGGGCCCGGGTACCAGCCGGCGCCGAACCCGTCGGCGTTGACGGTGCCCCCGCCGCGCATGTCGGCGGGCGCGTAGGACTGGCGCAGCAGGCCGTGCGGCGCGTCGAGGACCAGGGCCGACAGCGTCGTCGGCGGGCCCAGGTAGGCCAGGTGGCGGCACACGCGGCTACGCCACATCCCCCATCACGGCGTCCCGGGCGCAGCGGAAGCCCGAGAAGATCTGCCGCCGCACCGGGTGGTCCCAGTTGCGGAACGTGCCGCGCAGGGCGGCCGGGTCGGTGCCGAACGAGCCGCCGCGCAGGATCCGGTAGTCCCCGCCGAAGAACACCTCGGAGTACTCGGGGTAGGGGAACATCGCGAACCCCGGGTACGGCTCGAACCCGGAGTCGCACCACTCCCACACGTCGCCCACGAGCTGGTGCACGCCCAGCGGCGACGCCCCGGCCGGGTAGGCCCCGACCGGCGCCGGCTGCAGGTGGCGCTGCCCCAGGTTGGCGTGCTCGGGTGTCGGGTCGGCGTCGCCCCACGGGTAGCGGCGGGTGCGGCCGGTGGCCGGGTCGAACCGGGCGGCCTTCTCCCACTCCGCCTCGGTCGGCAGGCGCCGCCCCGCCCAGCGCGCGTAGGCCGCCGCCTCGTGGAAGCACACGTGCACCACCGGCTCGTCGGGCACCAGCGGCGCCGTGACGCCGAAGCGGCGCCGGTGCCAGCCGGCGCCGTCGCGCTCCCAGAACTGCGGCGCGACCAGCCCGGCCGCGGTGCGGTGCGCCCAGCCGGCCTCGCTCCACCAGCGCGGGTCGTCGTAGCCGCCTGCGTCGACGAACGCGGCGTACGCGGCGTTCGTGACGGGCGCGGTGTCGATCCAGAACGCCGGCACGTGCACGGTGTGCGCGGGGCGCTCGTTGTCCAGCGCCCACGGCTCGGTCGACGTGCCCTGCTCGAACGCCCCGCCCGGCACCAGCACCTCGGCCACGGGCAGGGCCCGCCCCGGCGGCGGGGGCGGCGCGTGCAGCACCGGCGCGCCCGCCCGCAGCTGGTGGGTGGCGAGCATCGTCTCGTCGTGCTGCTGCTCGTGCTGCACGATCATCCCGAACGCGAACCCGCCCTCCTCCAGGCGCCGGCCGCGCAGCGGGCTGCGGTGCAGCGCGTCGAGGGCCTTGTCCCGCACCTCCGCGACATAGCCGCGGGCCTCGGCCGGGGTGAGCAGCGGCAACGAGACCCGGCTGGCCCGGCTGTGCTGGAACGCGTCGTAAAGCCCGTCGATCTCCGGGCGCAGCGGCTCGCGGCCGCCCACGTCGCGCACCAGCCACAGCTCCTCCTGGCTGCCGATGTGCGCGAGGTCCCAGACCAGCGGCGACATCAGCGGCGAGTGCTGGGCCACGAGGTCGGCCTCGTCGACGGCCTCCGTCAGCGCCGTGCTCCGGGCCCGCGACGCGGCGAGCAGGCCGGCGACCCGCTCGCGCAGCTGCTCGGGGCTCTCCCGATCGGGGGTGACGGTCACGAGATCTCCTCCTCTGCCCGGTCCGGGGGTTCCCCGGGCACCGGGTCGTCGGCGGGGCAGCGTCCCCTCAGGACCTGCCGCTCGGTCATCGCGACGAGGGCGTCGCGGACGTGCGCGGGCGCGTCGCCCAGCCGGTCGCAGGCCAGCGTGAACACGCCGGCGGCGGCCCGGGCGAGCACGCGGTCGTCCAGGCCGTGGCGGGCACCGGAGATCCACCGGCCGCGGGCGGGCTCGCACAGCTCCAGCACCAGGTCGACCGTCGCGTCGTCGCGCAGCAGCGCGGTGATCACCGCCGTCGGCAGCGCCCACCGGTCGCCCGCCTGCGCGTCGACGTAGCGGACCTCGAGGTGGCCGTGCGGCCGCACCGGCGGGAACAGCGTCGAGACGTGGTAGTCCAGGTCGGCCGTGGTCGGGGGGCGCGAGGGGGACGTCCCGGTCCGCGCGCCGCGCACCCAGTCCGCGAACGTCACCCGCCCCCGGACGTCCCAGCTGCCCTCCCCGCGCACGCACAGCAGCGGGCTGGCGAGCACCCGGCGCGCCCAGCCCGGCGCCGGGTCACGTTCGGGGTCGGCGTCGCCGGACAACGGCGGGGCCGTGCGGGCCGGGTCGCAGGACCGCCACACCGCGAAGCGCGAGGACTTCCAGCCGGTCCGGCGCCCGTGCAGGACCGGGGAGTTGGCGAACGCGGCGAGCAGCACCGGGCCGACGGCGTGCAGGGCCGCCCAGCGCCGGGCGACCACCGCGCCCTCCCCGGCGTCCACGCAGACCTGCACGGCGGCGGTGGAGCACATCGCGCTGCGGCCGTAGGGACCGGTGCGGTCGAAGGAGCGCTCCATGGCCCGGTAGCGGGCGACGTCGAGCAGGCGGCGCGGCGGGCGGAGCGGGTCGGCGGCGCGGACGTGGGCGGTGAGCCCGGCGGCGGAGAGGCGGCCGTGCAGCGCCGCGGAGTCGGCACCGACGGCGGCGACGAGGCCGGCGAGGTCGGGCAGCGGCGGGCTGGCGAGCTCCACCTGGCCCCCGGGCTCCACGGTGACGGTGGATCCGGCGGGCAGCGGCAGCGCGGGCGAGGCGGGGTCGATCGTGGGGGGGGCGTGCGGGCCGAGCGCGGCCGCGAGGGCGGTCCGATCGAGCGGCCGGGTGGGGTCGGGACCGTGCAGGAGCCACTCCAGCTCGATCCCGGTCAGCCGCGGCGGCCCGTGCTTGAAGCAGACCGACGCGACGTAGGCCTCGGCGTCCGCGCAGTCGCGCAGCACGCTCGGGCCCGGATCCGGACAGGCGCCCCGACCGGCGTCCGCCGGCGGCACCGTTCCCACGACGTTCCGGCCCACGTGTGGCGACGCTACCTGCGCCCGGCGCCGTGCGCAGGGTCCCGACCGCGGACAGATCTGTGACGAATCCGGGACGAACCGGCCGCCCGGGGCCTTACCGGACGGCAAACCGTACGTACTGTTACCGGTATCCTGCAGGGCGTGCCCCGCGTCAGCACCGACCAGCTCGCCGCGCGACGCCAGCAGATCCTCGACGGGGCGCGCCGCTGCTTCACCCGCCTCGGCTACGAGGGGGCCACGGTGCGCCGCCTGGAGGAGGCCACCGGCCTGTCCCGCGGCGCGATCTTCCACCACTTCCGCGACAAGGACGGCCTGTTCCTCGCCGTCGCCGAGCAGGACGCCGCGCGGATGGCCGACGTCGTCGCCGAGCAGGGGCTCGTGCAGGTCATGCGCGAGCTGCTGCACTCCGCCGACGACCGCGCCGACTCCTGGGGCGGCACCTACCTGGAGGTGCTGCGCCGCAGCCGCACCGACCCGGCCTTCCGGGAGCGCTGGGCCGAGCAGGCGGCCGGGCTGACCCGCGCGACCCGCGCCCGCCTGGAGCGCCAGGCCCGGGCCGGTGTGGTGCGCGACGACCTGCCCGCCGCCGTCCTCGCCCGGTACCTGGAGCTGGTGCTGGAGGGTCTGGTCTCGCACCTGGCCCAGGACGCCGACGGCCACGACCTCGATGCCGTCCTCGACGTCGTCGAGTCGGCCGTGCGGAAGCGCTGACCCACCACTCGCTCGACCACGTGCCCGGCCTGCCGGGCGATCGACCCCTGCGACACGGCCGGGCTCGGCCGCACGCCACCGGCCCGCATGATCGACGTTTCGGCGCGTTGTCGGCCCGACCAACGCGTCCCGCGGCCCTCCGGCCGGGACACCGAACCCCGAGCGGCCCGGGCCACCGCGACGGCCGAGCGGTCGCCCATCCCTCGGGCCGGTCGACCTCCTCAGCCCGCGACCACGTGATCAGCGACCGGGCGTCCCGGTCCCGACGGCGCGGCACCCGAACCTGGACACCGGCGGCCGCCACCCGCTCCCGACCGCAGGTGCCGGGCCGCGAGCCGGTCAGCCCGAGCGCAGGACGCCCAGGGTGGTCCAGGCGCGGGTGGCCAGGTGCAGGTTGAACCAGGTCTCCGGGTCGGTGAGGTCCAGCTCGCCGATCTGCCGGATCCGCTGCAGGCGGTACTTCAGCGTGTTGCGGTGCACGATCAGCGACCGGGCGGTGAGCTCGTAGTTGCCGCCGTGCTCGAGGTGGTGCGACAGCGTCCGCACGAGCTCCGAGCCGCGCTGGGCGTCGTACTCCAGGAGCTTGCCCAGCCAGCGCTGGACGAACCGGTCGACCTCCCCGAGGTCCTCGATCCCGACGAGCAGCCGGTAGACGCCGAGGTCGTCGAAGCGGATGGCGCGGTCCTCCCAGTCGGCCAGGGCCGGGAGCCGCAGCGCGAGCTTGGCCTGGTGGTAGGAGCGCGGGAACTCCCCGACGGCGTCGCAGCGCTCCCCCACCCCCAGCCGGACCCGCCCGCCGCCGAGCTCGCGCAGGATCGACGTGCGCAGGCCCTCCCACGGCGGCTCGGTGTCGGCCAGCAGCACGACCTCGGTGCCGCGCGTCGCGAGCAGGGTGCCGGCCGGCTCGTCGCGGGCGGCGCGGCGCACCGCCTGCAGGAGCGCGTCGGAGGCGCCGGTGCCGTCCGCGCCGTCGCCCCCCGCTCCGACACCCGCGGCACCGGCGCCGATCCCCCGGCCCTCCACGACGACGACGCGGTGCGGGCGCTGCAGGTCGTAGCCCAGTGCCATGGCCCTGGCCAGCCCGCTCTCCCGGTCGGTACCGGCCAGGAGCTCGTCGACGAGGTCGCGGCGCAGCCGCAGCTCGCTCTCCGCGAGGCTGCGCACCCGCGCCAGCTCCATCGCCAGGATCGTGGCGCCGTGCTCGAGGGCCATCAGCTCGTGCTCCCCGGCGCGGGCGTCCGGGTCGACGAGCACGATGACGCCCAGCGTGTCGCCCTGCGGGTGGGCGATGGCGAGCATCCGGGCGCCGTCGCGGATCGGGCGGGCCTCGTGCTTGGCCCGGCCGAGCAGCCGCTCTCGGCGCGACGGCGGGTCCTTCGGGTACGGGTCGGGCCGCCCGGGCCCCGCCCAGGCCTGCAGGTTGCCGTGCCGGTCCTCGATCGCGACCTGCAGTCCCGTGAGCTCGTGCACGGCCCGGGCGATGCCCTCGCGGCCCTCCCCCGACACGGCGACGGCGGTGAGCCGGGCGTGGATGTCCATGCTGCGCCGCAGGGCGCCGACGCTGCCGCGCAGCCGCTCGTTCACCGCCGACAGCTGCGCGGCGGTGGCCTGCTCCTGCACGTGCAGGAGCCGGTTGGCCAGGGCGACCCCGGTCTGCTGGGCGAGCGCCCGCAGCAGGAACTGCTCCTCGCCGGTGGGCTCCTCGGGCGCGGTGACGACCAGGTGCCCCAGGTGCCCGGAGATGCCGCTGAGCGGGTAGGCCCACGCCCACCCGGCGCCGGGCAGGTCCACCGGCCCGCCGGTGACGCCGGCCGCGCGCAGCACCGCGGTGAGCCGGGAGGCGCCCGAGCCCCGGGCCAGCTCGACGGTCACGCTCGAGCAGCGGGCCAGCGACGGCGCCGCCGTGGTGGCCAGCCGGGGGATCTGCTGCTCGTCGGCGCCCTCGGTCATCAGGGTGCCGAGCACGAGCAGGCTCCGCATGGAGGAGAGCAGGTTGCGCTCCACCCGGGTGGCGCCCACGTCGACCCCGGTCACCGCCCGGCCAGGGCGTGCTGGGCCAGGTACTCCTCCGGCTCGACGTACCACGGGTTGTCCAGCAGCCGGCCGCCCAGCAGCACGTGGGGGTGGGTGTGCAGGATCTCCATGAGGATCTGGCCGTCGACGAACTGCTCGAGGTCGTAGAGGCACAGCAGCACCTGCGGGTAGCGGTGCAGGAACACGTTGAGCCGGGACTCGTAGACCAGCAGCAGCTCGGTGCCGGGCACGTCGCGCAGCGCCCAGGTCATCTCGCCCGCGGCGCGCACGAACCCGAAGCCGTCGCGCTCGACGGCCGCGCCCATCGCCCCGTCCCAGAAGCCGATCATGCGGTCGATCGCGAAGTGGCCGTCGACGAGGTACGTGGCGGCCGAGCACAGCGGCTGGAGCTGGGCGTGTGCCGAGGAGGTGTCCACGCCGAACTCGCCTGCCAGCGCGCGCACCCGGTCGCCCGCGCCCGGGTCGTCGGTGACGCAGATGCACTTGTCGCCCGCGGACAGGCCTTCGCGCAGGTAGGGCAGCAGCAGCTCGTCGCGCTGGGTGGGACCGCGGTAGAACGCGCAGATGTGCAACCCGGGGGTGAAGTGCACCCCGGGCAGCCCCATCGCCGTCGGAGTCATCTGCGGTGTCTCCTCTGTGTCCGCCGTCACAGCGTAGCCCCCGATCCCGCTCCGGCACAGGCCGTCGCGGTCGTCCCGACCTTCCAGTCCACGGCGACGGCGCCCGCCGGTCCGGCGAGCACCGGGTTGAGGTCCAGCTCGACGACGTCGTCGGCCGCCAGCAGCAGGTCCCCCGCGGCGACGACGACGTCGGCGAGGGCGTCCAGGTCCACCGGCTCCGCGCCCCGGGCACCGGTGAGCACGCCGTGCCCGCGCAGGCCCGCGAGGAGGTCCCGGGCCTCGGCCCGGTCCAGCGGGGCCATCGCGAAGGCGACGTCGCCGAGCACCTCGACCCAGATCCCGCCCAGCCCCACCATGACGACCGGCCCGAACTGCGGGTCGCGGACCGCGCCCACCGCGATCTCCACGCCGTCGAGCCGGGGCTGTACCAGCACCGGGCCCTGCGCCAGCAGCTCCGTCGCGGCGGCCCGCACGGCGTCCGGGGTGCGCAGGTCCAGCCGCACGCCGCCCAGCTCGGTGCGGTGCGCCGCCTCGGCCAGCTTGACCACGGCCGGGACGCCCGGCGGCGCGGCGGCGACGGCCTCGTCGGGCGTGCGGCACAGCCTGGAGCGCGCGGTCCGCACGCCCAGCTCGGCCAGCACCGCGGCCAGGCCGACCGGGTCGGTGGGGGTCGGCCCGGTGCGCCGCGCGGGGGCGGGGCGGGCGGGCCGGGTGCGCGCGCGGGCCAGGGCGTAGCGGCGGGCGTGGCCCAGTGCCCGCGCGGTGCGGGCGGGCCAGTCGAAGCACGGGACGCCGCCCTCGGCGAGCAGGTCGGCGTTGGGCCGGGCGTCGCGCGGGGCCACCCAGCAGACGTGCACCGGCACCGCCACCCCGTCGGCGCGCAACCCGGCCACGGCGTCGCGCAGTCCCTCCGCGGTGGCGGTGTCCAGGGCCGCGCGCTGCAGCAGCACCGGCACGACGGCGTCGACCTCGCCGGAGCGGGCGAGCAGGTCCGTGAGCGCCGGGTACAGCTCCGCGAACCGGGACCAGACCGGCGTGACGTCGACCGGGTTCACCGGGCTGGCGAACGGCGGCAGCATGGCCCGGATCCGCTCCTGCAGCCCGGGCGAGAGCTCGGGGACGGTGAGCCCCTCGTCGGCGAGCAGGTCGGTGAGCTCGACGCCGACGCCGCCGGAGTTGGAGATGATCGCGACCCGCGGCCCGGCCGGCAGCGGCTGTCCGTCCAGCGCGCGGGCGGCGTCGAGCAACTCCTGCCCGGACGCCACCTCGACGATCCCGGCCTGCCGGAACACCCCGTGCCCGATCGCGGTGTCGCCGGCCAGCGCGGCGGTGTGCGACGCGGCGGCGCGCGCCCCGGCCGCGGTCCGCCCGGTCTTCGCGACGACCACCGGCTTGTGCGGGGTGACGGCGCGGGCCCGCTCGACGAACGCGCGGCCGTCGGCGAGGGACTCCAGCAGGAAGCACAGCGTCGCGGAGGCCGGGTCGTCGGCCAGCTCCCCGAGCAGCTCGGCGATCGTCACGTCGCAGGTGTTGCCCGGCGCGAGGATCTTCGCGAAGCGGGCGCGCTCGTCGGTGGCGAGGGTGTAGATCGCCATGCCGTACGCGCCGGACTGGCTGACCAGGCAGATCCCGCCCCCGCCCAGCGGCAGCCCGGCCGCCATCGAGGCGTTGAGCGGCAGGTCGCAGTTCTGCACGCCGAAGCAGTTGGGGCCGACGACGCGGGTGGCACCCGCCGCCGCCACGAGCTCGGCCTGCAGCGCCGCGCCCTCGGGCCCGGTCTCGGCGAACCCGCCCGACAGCACCACCATCGCCGGGACGCCCTTCGCGGCGGCGTCCGCGGCCACGGCGGGCACCGCCGTCGCCGGCACCGAGACGACGGCGAGGTCGATCTCGCCGGGCACGTCGCGCAGCGACTCGCCGCTGCGCACCGGCACCACCTCGCCGGGGAACGACGCGAGGTTGCGCCCCAGCAGGTGGCCCAGCGTGCCGGCGCGGTCCGACGCCCCGACCAGCGCGACGCGGCGGGGGGTGAACAGGGCGGTCAGGAGGCGCACGCGGGCTCCCGGCGGCCGGGCAGGGCGGGGCCGGGCGGGGCGGGGTGCCCGGCCCGGTCGAAGACGCGGTCGAGCTCGGCGGGCGCGAACTCGCGGCGCCGCACCCGGAGCGGGTCGACGGCGCGCAGGGCGGCGAGCTCGGCGTCCGTCGGCGGGGCGAGCAGCGCGGCCGCGGCCCCGCCCGGCTCGAGGTCGGGGTGCGGGTCGAAGCCCGTCGCGGCGACGACCTCGTCGACGGTGACGTCGGGCCAGACCGCGCGCAGCGCCGCCCGGCCGGCCCCGTCGGCATCGGGCGGGAAGTCGAACACCCCCAGCTCGGTGACCAGCCACTGCGGCCCGCCGCCGGTGTAGCCCAGCTCGGCGCGGGTGCCCTCGGGGGTCCGGTGCCCGATGTCGGTGAGCACGTCGAGCTCGGCGACGAGGGTGCGCCCGGCCCGGTGCCGGGTCGTCCACACCGTCAGCGCGCCGATCGTCGCGGAGATGTTGCCGCCGCCGCCCCCGCCGCCCAGCTTGACCTTGGGCCGGGCCGGGTCCGGGCCGATCGCGGTGACGTTCGTGCTGCCCGAGGCGTCGATCTGCCCGCCGGAGAGGAACATCCGGTCGACCGCGCCGCGGCAGGCGGCGTCGAAGAACTCCTCGAACCGCATCCGGTAGACCGCGTCGCGGTGCAGCGCGAGGTCGTTGCTGGTGGGCGGCACGAACACCGGCACCGGGTCGACGGCGTACGTCGCGCCCTCCACCAGCAGGCAGCCGGGCGCGTGGGTGCGCTTGGCGACGTGCATCGCCACCTGCGCGCACGGGCTGGCGAACCCGTGGAACACGACCTCCCGGTCGGCGACGGTGCGCGCCAGCGCCACGACGAACCACTCGTCGAACGTCCAGGTCGCGGTCACCGGAACAGCTCCTGCCAGGCGTCGACCGAGTCCGACCAGCGGGTGAGGCGCTCCGGCCCGACGGCGCGGCGGTGGGCGTCCTCCCCGGCGTGGACGTGGCGCCCCAGGTAGGCGTCCAGCTCGGCGCCGCCCGCCGTGGCCGCCGCGAGGTAGGTCGCCAGGTGGCGCCGGTCGTAGGCGTAGCCGGGGTAGCAGGAGGCCGGGTGCGCGCCGAAGGGCGCCTCCACCACGGCCGCGACGACGTGCGCGGGCACCGTCACCCCCGCGGCGACGACCTCCGCGGTGGGCACCAGCCGGTCCACGGTGGCGACGACCGCGGCGGACGCGTGCGCGAACCGCTCGTCGAGGACGTAGGGCTGGTCGAGGTGCAGGTTGCCGGCGGCGTCGCCGAGCGGGGCGTGCAGCAGGGCGACGTCGGGGCGCAGCGGGGGCACCGCCACCAGCTCCTCGCCGGTGAACGGGCAGCGCACCCGCGCGTACTCCCCGTGCGCCCGCTCGATGCCGGTGCCCTTCAGCCCGCGCACCGGCAGGAACGGCAGGCCCGCCTCGGCCGCGCGGAGCTGGGTGAGGATCGTGACGCAGCAGCTCTCCCGCGCCTCGATCGTCCCGGTCTGGGCGGCCCGGCGGAACGCGGGCGCCGGGCCGAAGTCCTGCTCGAAGCCGACGTAGCTCTCCTCGCAGACCTTCACCGCGCCGCCGGCGACGAGCAGGTCGACGTCGATGCTGTGCGCCGAGCCGACCAGGTGCAGGTCGCGGCGCCCGGCCCGGACCAGCGCCCGGACCAGCGCCATCGGCAGCCGCGCGCACAGCCCGCCGCCGAGGGCGACCATCGCCCCGTCGCCGACGAGGCCGGCGGCCTCGTCGAGCGTCGCCCGCTTGTCCGGGCCCAGGTGGAAGCTCATACCGCCGTCATCCCCCCGTCCGGGGTGACCACCGACCCGGTCAGGAACGAGGCCTCGTCCGAGGCGAGGAACAGGGCCACCGCGGCGATCTCCTCCGGGGTGCCCAGCCGGCCGATCGGGTACTTGACCACCGTCCTCGCCAGCCCGGCCGCGAGGTCCCCGTCGCCGCGGGCCCGCAGCATCGGCTCCATCAGCGGGGTGTAGACGGTGCCGGGGCAGATGACGTTGACGCGGACGCCGCGCGGGGCGAGGTCCACGGCCATCGACCGGGTCAGGGCCACCACCGCGCCCTTGGCCGCGCAGTACGCGGCGAACGCCGGCACGCCGACGAGCGCGGCGACCGAGCCCTGGTTGACGATCGACCCGCCGTCCATGTGCGCCAGCACGGCCCGCGAGACGAGGAACGTGCCGGTCGCGTTGACCGCGACGGCCCGGTGCCAGTCGTCCTCGGTGGCGTCGGCGACCGAGCCGCTGCTGCCCACGCCCGCGTTGTTGTAGAGCACGTCGATCCGGCCCAGCGCGGCGGCCGCCTCCGCGACGGCCGCGGTCACCTGCGCGGCCACCGACACGTCCGCCGTCACCGCGACGGCCCGCCCGCCCCGCTCCCCGACCTGGGCGGCGGTGGCGGCCGCGGCGTCCGCGGCCACGTCCAGCACGGCGACGGCGGCGCCCTCGGCGGCGAACCGCAGCGCGGCGGCCCGGCCGATGCCCGACCCCGCGCCGGTGATCAGCGCGACCTTCCCGGCGAGTCTCACGGCACGCTCCTGTTCACAGCACCGTCCACCCTCCGTCGACGACCAGCGCCGCGCCGGTCATGTAGCCCATGCGACCGGACGCGAGCACGGCGATCGCGTCGGCGATGTCGTCGGGCTCGGCGACCCGGCCCGTCGGGATGGCCGCCTCCACCCGCTCCCGCAGCGCGGGGACGTCCAGGCGCCACTGCGTCATCGGCGTGCGGACGAAGCCGGGGCAGACGGCGTTGGAGCGGATGCCCGCGGCGGCGTAGTCGGCGGCGATCGAGCGGGCGAGCATGAGCGCCGCGCCCTTGGACGCGGTGTAGGCGCAGCGCCCGGGGAACGCGACCTGCCCGGCCACCGACGCCACCGTGATCACGTGCCCCGACCCCTGCGCGAGCATCGTCGGCAGGGCCGCCCTGGCGCACAGGAACGGGCCGCGGACGTTCACCGCGTGCACCCGGTCCCACTCCGCCACCGGGGTCTCGTGGCAGGTCGTGGCCTCCGGCGAGCCGCTGATCCCGGCGTTGTTGACCAGCACGTCGACCCGGCCGAACCGCCCGGTCACCGCGGCGAACGCGGCGTCGACGGCGGCCGCGTCGGCCACGTCGACGGCGCGGGCGAGGCCCTGCGGCCCGGCGGCGGTCGCGGCGGCGTCGCCGTCGAGGTCGAGCACGGCGAGGGCGAACCCGTCGGCGGCCAGGCGCGCGCAGGTGGCGCGCCCGATCCCGGACCCGCCGCCGGTCACCACGGCCACCCGGGTGCTCATGCCACCCTCGCGAGCTCGCGCTGCGCCGCCTGGGCGACGACCAGCAGCGGGTCGTAGACCGGCGAGTACGGCGGGGCGTAGGCCAGGTCGAGCGCCGCGAGGTCGTCGACGTCCAGCCCGGCGTGCAGGGCCGCCGCCACGACGTCGACGCGCTTCGCCGCCCCCTCCCGCCCGACGAGCTGGGCGCCGAGCACCCGCCCGCCCGCCCCGTGCACCAGCCGGACGTGCAGCGGGACCGCGCCCGGGTAGTACTTCGCGCGGCTGCGGCTGGTCACGTCGGTGGCGGTGGCGGCGACGCCCTCGGCCCGGGCCTCGGCCAGCGTGAGCCCGGTGCGGGCGACCTCCAGGTCGAAGACCTTGACCACCGCGGTGCCCACGACGCCGCCGAACCGCGCGTCGCCGCCCGCGGCGTTGGTGCCCGCCACCCGGCCGGTGCGGTTGGCGGCCGGGCCGAGCGGCACGAACGCGGGGCGGCCCAGGACGCGGTGGTGCGGCGCGACGCAGTCCCCCGCCGCCCACACCCCGGGCAGGTCGGTGCGCATCCGGTCGTCCACCAGCAGCGCACCGCCCGGCCCGGTGGCCGCCCCGGCCGCGGCGGCGATCCCCGCGGCGGGCCGCACGCCGGTGCACAGCACGACCAGGTCGGGGCGCCGCTCCGCCAGCACGGGGCCCGCGTCGGTGCCCAGCAGCAGCTCGACGTGCACGCGCACGTGCTCCTCCACCCGGGCGGCGACGGGCTCGTCCAGCGTGGTGAGGACGCCGTCCAGGCGCTCGACGACGGTGACCCGCACGCCGCGGGCGTGCAGCGCCTCGGCCGTCTCCAGCCCGATGTAGCCGGCCCCGACGACGGCCGCCGTGCGCACCCGCCCGGAGTCCAGCAGGGCGCGCAGGGCGACCGCGTCCTCCAGCGTGCGGACCGTGTGGACGGCTGTGCCGTCCGGGACCGGGACGGGCGGCCGGGACGGGGTGCCGCCGGTGGTGACCACGAGGTCGGTGTAGCCGACCCGCTCCACCCCGCCCGCGGTCCGGACGTGCACCTCGCGGCGCGCGACGTCGAGCGCGACGGCCTCGGCGTGCAGCCGCAGGTCGATCCGCCGCCGCTCCCGGAAGAACGCGGGCGGGTAGGACACCAGCGACTCCGCGTCGGGCACCACCCCGGACAGGTGGTAAGGCAGCCCGCAGAGCCCGTAGGCGGCGTGCCCGGTGGACTCCAGCACCACGATCTCGCGGTCCGGGTCGGCGCGGCGGGCGGCCGAGGCCGCCGACATCCCCGCGGCGCCGCCGCCGAGCACCACGAGTGCGCCGGTCATCCGGCGAACCTACGATCCGCGGGGTGGGACGGACACGTCCTGCGCGGACGGAGTCACGGGGGTTCTCGGTCCCCCCGGGACGACGCGCGGTGCGCCGCCCCGACCGTACGTTTCCACCGTGTGGGACCGTCCCGACTTCCTCCGGCTTCCTGACCGGACCGCCAAACCGCGATCGACGGGGGTCACGCACGTCCTGGACAAGGGGGTCCCGCCCGCCGTCGTCGAGGGCGTGCTGGCCGTCGCCGCCGACCTGGTCGACGTCGTGAAGATCGGCTGGGGCACCGCCTACGTCGACCGGGCGCTCAAGCACCGGGTCGCCGCGTACCAGGGGTCCGACGTCCAGGTCTGCCTGGGCGGCACGCTGCTGGAGATCGCCGAGTCCCAGGGCCGGGTGGCCGAGCTGGCGCGGTGGGCGGCCGCGGCCGGGATCGACGCCCTCGAGGTCTCCAACGGGCTGGGCTGGATGCCGCCGGGCCGCCAGCGGGCGCTGGTCGCCGAGCTGGCCGGGTCCTTCCGGGTGCTCGCCGAGGCGGGCGCGAAGGACGCGGCCGTCGCCGTGACGGCGGCGGACTGGGCCGAGGAGATGACCGCCGACCTCGCCGCGGGCGCCACGTGGGTGGTGGCCGAGGGGCGGGAGTCGGGCACCGTCGGCATCTACGACCCCGACGGCGGCGTCCGCGCGGGCGTCGTCGAGGAGCTGGTCGCGGCGGTGCCCGTCGAGCGGGTGATCTTCGAGGCGCCGGCGAAGGCCCAGCAGGCCTGGTTCGTCCGCCGCTTCGGTGTGCACGTCAACCTGGGCAACATCGCCATCGACGACGTCGTCCCGCTGGAGACGCTGCGGCTGGGGTTGCGCGCGGACACGGCGGTGCACCCGTGAGCGCCCCGCCCGCGATCCCCGACCTCGCGCCGAACAGCCGCGCGCACCCCTACCGCGGCCTGTCCGTGCAGGAGGTCGACGTCCCGCTCACCGAGGACGCGCTCACCGCGCACCTGCTCGGCCGCGAGGTCTACCGCCGCACGGACTTCCTCGCCCTGCGCCGCGGCGGGGCGACCGCGCTGGTCGAGGTGCGCAAGGCGAGCCTGGAGCCGCTGTTCTCCCCGGTCGTCGCGGCCCGGCTGGTCTCCGGGCCGGACCGCACGGCCTGGGTGCAGCGCCCCGAGGTCGACGTCGGCAACGCGACGGCGCTGGCCGCGGCGGCCGTGCCCGGTGCAGACACCACCGTCGTCATCGGCCGGTTCGAGCACGTCAACTTCATCCACCGGCCCGACCCGGTGCGGGTGCGGGTCACCGAGGTCGTGCCACCGGAGCCGGCGAAGCTGCTGGCCCAGGCGGCGCAGGCGGTCGCGTTCGACGAGGACCTGCCGCCGGTGGAGCTCGTCCTCGACGCGGTGCGCGTCGAGGAGGTGGCCGCGGCGCACCCGTCGCCCGCCTACCTGCTCCCCTGCCGCGGCTCGGGGGCCGACCTCGGCGGCGCCGCGGTGGCCTACCTCGACACCCGGCCCGCGGAGCGCGCGGACTGGCTGCTCATCGGCTGCGAGCGCTCCCTGCAGTTCCACGAGCACTTCTACGGCGACCGGCCCGGCCGGGTCGACCTGTGCCCGCGCAACCGGCCCCTGCCGGCCGGCCCGTCCCTGGTGAAGTGCTGCCTGCTCGAGCGCGGGCTGGAGGTGGACGGCGACACGGCGGTGGTGCCGTGGGGCGCCTCGCTCGACGAGGTGCGGGAGGGGCTGCGGAGGCTGCTGCTGTGACGCGGGAGGGACCGTGACGAGCCACCCCACCGACTCGGTCGTCTACGGCCACCTGTGGACCACCCCGGAACTGCACGCGCTGTTCGACGACACCGGCCGCACCCGCACCTGGCTGGCCGTGCTCGCGGCGCTGGCCCACGCCCAGGCCGACGTCGGGCTCGTGCCGGCCGCGGCGGCGCGCGAGATCGAGCGGCACGCCGTCGTCGAGCGGATCGACCTCGACGAGGTGGCGGCCGGCACCCGGGCGACCGGGCACTCGACGCTGGGCCTGATCCGCGCCCTGCGCGCGCTGCTGCCGCCCGGGGCGCGCGAGTGGGTCTACTACGGCGCCACGGTGCAGGACGTGTCCGACACCGGCACCTCGCTCGCGCTGCGCACGGTCGCCGACGCCGTCGACCGGGACCTGGCCCGCTGCCACGCCGCGGCGGTCGCCCTCGCCCGGCGGCACCGCGACACCGTGATGTGCGGGCGCACCCACGGCCAGCCCGGGCTGCCGGTGACGTTCGGCTTCAAGGCCGCGGTGTGGGCGGCTGAGCTCGCGCGGCACCGCGAGCGGCTCGCCCAGCTGCGGCCGCGGGTCGAGGTCGTCCAGCTCGGCGGCGCGCTGGGCACGATGGAGTTCTGGGGCGAGCGGGCCGGGGACCTGCTGGACCGCTTCGCCGCACGGCTCGGGCTCGGCGCGCCGGAGATCCCGTGGATCACCGCGCGGGACCGGGTGGCCGAGTTCGCGGCCCTGCTCGCGCTCGTCACCGGGACCCTGGCCAAGATCGGCAACGAGGTGTTCGAGCTGCAGCGCCCCGAGATCGGCGAGCTCGGCGAGCCGGTCGTGGCGGGCACCGTCGGCAGCATCACGATGCCGCACAAGCGCAACCCGGAGTTCGCCGAGCACCTCGACACCCTCGCCCGGATCGTGCGCGCGGACGCGGGCGTCGCGCTGGAGGGGCTGGTCGCCCTGCACGAGCGCGACGGGCGCAGCTGGAAGGCCGAGTGGCTCGTCGTCCCGGAGGCCTGCCAGCTCACCGGGGCGGCGCTCGGCCTCGCCGCGCGGCTGCTGGAGGGGCTGCGGGTGGACGCCGCCCGGATGCGCGCCAACCTCGACGCGCACGGCGCCGACCTGGTGTCCGAGCCGCTGATGGCCGTGCTCGCCGCGCGGGTCGGCAAGCACTCCGCGCACGACGCCGTCCACGCCGCCGCGATGGCCGCCCGCGACGCGGGCACCGACCTGGGTGCGCGCCTGGTCGCCGACGGGCTGCTCACCGCCGAGGAGGTGGCCGCCGTCGCCGACCCGGAGCGGGCGCTCGGCATGGCGGGGGCGTTCGTGGACCGGGTGACCGGCCCGTGAGCCTCGGGGACCTCCCCCGGATCCGGCTGGGCACGCTGCCCACCCCGCTGCGGCCCGCGCCCCGGCTCTCGGCCGAGCTGGGCGTGGAGGTCTGGCTCAAGCGCGACGACCTGACCGGGCTCGGGCTGGGCGGGAACAAGGTCCGCGGCCTGGAGTTCCTGCTGGCCGACGCCGTGCGGCGGGGGTGCGACACGCTCGTCACGGGCGGGGGCCCCGGCTCGAACTGGGCGATGCTGGCCGCGCTGGCCGCCCGCACCCGCGGCCTGGACACCGTGCTGGTCTGCTACGGCGACCCGGTGCCGCCGGTCGGGAACATGGCGCTGGCCGCCGTGGCGGGCGCGGAGATCCGGTTCACCGCCGACCCCGACCGCGCGTCGGTGGACCGCGGCGTCGCGGCCGTCGCGGACGAGCTGCGCGCCGCGGGGCGGGTGCCCTACCCGATGGGCCGCGGGGGCGCGACGGCCGTCGGCGCGCTGGGGTACCTCACCGCGGCCAGGGAGCTGGCCGTCCAGCTCGCCGACGCCGGCTGCGTCCCGGCCGGGACCTGGCTCGCCACCGGCTCCTGCGGCACGCACGCCGGGCTGGCGGCGGGCGTGCACTGGCAGCGGCTGGGGCCGGTCACCGGCGTGACGGTCAGCCGCCCGGTGGCCGAGTGCGTCGAGCGCGTCGACCGGCTGTCCCGCGAGGTCGCGGCGCTCGCCGGGACGCCCGCACCGGACGGGCCGCCGGTCGTCGTCGGCGGGCACGTCGGGCCGGGGTACGGGCGCCGCTCGGCCGAGGGCGAGGCCGCCGCCGCGCTGGTGGCCCGCACGGAGGGGGTGTTCCTCGACCCGGTGTTCGCGGCGAAGGCGATGGCCGGCCTGGTGGCCGCGGCCCGGGCCGGGGCGGTGGCGGGTCCGGTGGTGTTCCTGGTGACCGGCGGCGCGCCGACGCTGTTCACCACGGTCTGAGCCGGCTCCCTCGGCCCCGCAGGACGAGAGCCCTGTCCCGGCGGGCTCAGGTTCGCGCCGCCGGGCCGGAAGGGGAGCACGCTACCGGCATCACTGTGCGCCACGCCACACGAGAGGCCATGGACATGAGAATCGGAGACCGGGACGTCCTGCTCCCCACCTCGATGGTCGGGAACTACCCCAACCCGCGGTGGTGGGACGCCGGGCCCGTGCGCGACTGGTCCGGCGACCAGGAACCTCCCGACTCGTTCATCCAGGAGGCGTTCCAGGACGCCATGTCGGCGATGGTGGCCGACCAGGAGCACGCAGGGCTCGACGTCATCACCGACGGGCGGCTGCACGGCGACAACTACGCCGACCAGGCGCTGTACTACTACTACCGGCGGCTGGGCTACGACCTGAAGGGCGGCTACCTCGGCTTCCCGATCTACAGCAGGCTGCACGCCGGCACGGCCACCGGCGAGATCAGGCGGCACGGCGCGATCATGGTGGAGCACGCGCGCGCCCTGAAGCGGGCCACGGACAAGCCCACGAAGGTGCAGTACACCGGCGTGCAGGTGCTCGCGCAGGCCACCAACGACCTGCACTACCCGGACGCCCGCGACCGCGCCATGGCCATCGCGGCGGCGATGAACGAGGACATCCTCGAGGTCGACGGGATGGGCGTCGACTTCATCCAGCTCGACGAGTTCACCTGGCCCTACTTCTACGAGGACTGGGCGATCGAGGCGTTCAACCGCGCCGTGCAGGGCGTGCAGCACGCGAAGATCATCGTGCACGTCTGCTGGGGGAACTGGGGCGGGACGCCCGCCTACTACCCCGACGAGACGGCCCAGGCCGGGGAGATCTTCGACCTGACGAAGCGGGTCGGCGACGCCCCCGCCGCGACGGCGACGGTGGTGCCGAAGTCCTACGAGGCGAACATCGACGTGCTCAACCTGGAGAGCTGCGGGCGGCGCACCGACGACCTGTCCGGCCTCGACGTGATCAAGAACCACCCGATCCCGGACAACGTCATGTTCTGGGCGGGGGTCATCGACGTGAAGTCGACGATCACCGAGACCGCCGAGCAGGTGGCCGACCGCATCCACCGGCTGCTGGAGTACGTCCCGGCCGAGAAGCTGGGCGTCACCACCGACTGCGGCCTGATCCTGCTGCAGCGCTACATCGCCGTCGACAAGCTGCACGCCCTCGTCGCCGGCACGGAGCTGGTGCGCAGGTCCCTGGGCGGCTGAACCCTCCCGGGCCCGGCCGCCGCCCACGCCCCCGTGGGCGGCGGCCCGGTGGCCGGTGGTCACCACAGCCGCCCGGCCCGGCCCGTCATCCGGCCCGGCACCGCGGCAGGCCCCGGCAGGGCGTCCGGCGACCCCTACAGGTGCGTGAGCCGCGCCTTCCCCGCCCGGAGCCGGGAGAGCTGGACGAAGTGCTCGGGGTTGAGGAACAGCTCGTTCATCCAGCCCAGCTCGTCGATCGTGAGGCCCTCGGGGCGGTGGATGAGGTGGTCGAGGTACTGGAAGGCGTCCTTGGCCCCGTAGCCGCAGTGGTGGGCGCCCAGCACCTTGCGCGTCGCGCCGTCCACCACGAGCTTCTGGAAGCCCGAGAGCTCGGGCTTGGAGAACGCGTAGAGCATGGTGCCCTCGGCGCAGGGCAGGGGCAGGTTGGGCGTGTCCAGGCCCTCGACGTAGGGCGGCATCTGGATGACGATCACGTCGTCGCGGGTGGCCCGGGCCTCGGCCTCGGTGAGCCCGACCCAGGTGACCTCGTAGGTCGTGTGCAGGAAGTCGGGGAACTCGGTGAAGTCGAACTCGAGGTCCTCGCCCATGATGTTGCGCGCCGCCGTCACCCCGGACTTGCGGGCCTTGAACATCTCCATCGGCCCGTCGATCATGTCGCCGATCGCGTAGACGCCGGGCACGGACGTCTGCATCCGCCGGTTCGCCACCACCCGGCCCGTCGGCCCCACCTCGACGCCCAGCGCCGCCACCGCCTGCGCGACGTTCGGCCGCTCGCCGAGCCCGAGGAAGACGAAGTCGGTCTCGATCTCGCGCTGCTCCCCCGACTCCAGCCGGACCGTCACGCTGCGCACCGCGCCGTCCCCGTTCACCGAGACCGGGTGCGCCCCCTCCAGGATCTCCATGCCCCGCTTGCGCATGCCCCCGACGACGTACTGCCGCAGGTCCTCGTCCACGTGGTGCAGGGACTTCGTGCGCATCAGCGGCGAGCGCGACACGATGGTCGTGTCGCAGCCGGTGGCGTGGAAGAACGCGCCGTATTCCATCGCGACCTTGCTGCCGCCGATGATCACGCAGCGGGCCGGCTCGTAGTCCAGCTCCTCCACGAGTGACACGAAGTCGAACACGCCGGGCAGGTCGAGCCCGGGGATCTCCGGGCGCACCGGCCGGGCACCCATGCCGAGCACGAGGTTGCGCGCCCGGAACGTCCGGCCGGCCGCGGTCACGGTGGTCCGGTCGACGATCGTGGCCCGCGCGTTGAGCACGAACTCGACGTCGAGCTGCTCCTTGGTCTGCCAGTTCATGAACGCGTGCGCGCTGCCGCGGCCCGCCAGGAACAACCGGACCATCTCCAGGATGCCGGCCCGCGACGGGTCGAACTTGGGGAAGAACAGCTCGTCGGAGAACCAGCGCATCCGGTCCAGTTCCTCGGCCGCCTCGGAGAACAGGTGGTGCGGCACGCACGCCTGGTGCGGGCAGGACCCGCCGAGGAACGGCCAGGAGTCGAGGATCAGCGGCCGCCCGCCCATCGCCCGCATGTAGGCGGCGCCGAAGCGCCCGCCCGCCCCGCCGCCGACGAACACCGCGTCGTAGACCGGGTCGGCCGGGGCGGGGTCGAGGTTGAGGATCGGCTCCGACGCGGGGTCGGCGAGGCTCTCCTCGATCAGGGCGTTCCACTCGGCCAGGTTCAGGTGCCGGTCCCGCACGTCCATGCCTGCTCCTCTATCCGACGAGTTCCCGAGCCCGCGCCACGACGGCCGACTCGGCGGCGGTGAAGCCCGCGAGGCGGGCCTCGGCCGCACCGCGCGCGGCGTCCGCGGCGTCCGCGCACTCCGCCGCCATGCCCCGCACGACGTCCGGGGCGGCCCCGCCGCGGGTGCCGCGGGAGCCGACGATCCGGGCCGGGTCGAGCACGGCCGTCAGGTCCGTGCCGCTCAGCCCGGGGTCGGGGAGCCCCAGCGCGACGGCGGCCGCGTCGACCCGCTCCCCGGTGAGGTCGACGCCGCGCAACCCCTCGGCGGCCGCGCGCCGCACGCAGGTGCCGACGACGTCGTGCGCGGACCGGTAGTCCATCCCGGCGGCGAGCATGAGGTGCTCGGCGAGGTCCGCGGCCTGGGAGAACCCGGACCGGCAGGCCGCGGCCATCCGGTCGGCGTCCACGTCCAGGCCGGCGATCACCCCGGCGGTGAGCCGGGTCGCGCGGGTCGCCAGGTCCAGCGCCCGCGGCACCTCGCCGTAGGCGAAGATCAGGTTGTCGCTGCGCGCCGACGGGCTCTTCGCCAGCGCGAGCATCCCCGTGGCCCGGCCGATCAGGACGCCCGCCTCGCCGCGCACCATCGTCAGCGCGTAGGGGTTGCGCTTCTGCGGCAGCAGCACCGACGAGCGGGTGTGCCCGTCGGCCAGGCGGACCCAGCCGAACTCCGCGCTGCTCCAGATCTCCAGGTCCTCGGCGAGCCGGTCCAGCGTGGTGGCCAGGCTCGCGGCGTCGGCCACGACGGCGGTGAACCCGTCGACCTGCCACATCGCGTCGCGGGTGTGCTCGACGACCCCGCCGAACCCGAGCAGCGCCGCCGTCCGGTCGCGGTCGCCGGTGAGCGGGCTGCCGTTCACCCCGCCCGCCCCGGCCGGGCTCCGGTCGACGACGTCGAGGTCGGCGGTGAGCCGGTCGATCGCGCGCAGCACCGGGTAGGCGGTGCCGAGCAGGTAGTGCCCGAAGGTCGACGGCTGGGCGTGCTGCAGGTAGGTCTGGTCGACCATGAGGGTGTCGGCGTGCGCGTCCGCCGAGCGGGCGGCGGCGGTGACGACGTCGGCCGCCGCGGCCACGAGCAGGGCGGTGTCGCGGCGGACGCGCAGGCGCAGCGCGATCCGCACGGCCTCGCGGCGGGTGCGGCCGGCGTGCAGCCAGCCCGCGTCGCGCCCGATCGCGGCGGCGAAGCGGCGCTCCCGGCAGGTGTAGAGCTCGCCGTGCTCCGGGTCGTAGCCGAACGCGGGGGCCGGGGTGTCCGCGGCGTCGAGCAGCACCCCCAGCAGCCGCCGCGCCGCGTCCTCGGGCACCACACCGCGCTCGCGCAGCACGAGGACGTGGGCCAGGTCGGCGAGGTTCAGCCCGTCGTGCAGCAGCGGGGCGTCGGCGACCTCGACGGCGAAGCCGGCCTCCACCAGCTCGCGGGCGTAGGGCACACCGAGCAGGATCCGCCGCCGCGCCCCGCGCGGCCATGTCCGGCCGGGACGAATCCCGGCCCGATCACCGGCCTGCGCGGCAGTGCCCGCGGCCCCCAGGATGGGGCGATGGTCCCCCGCCCGTTCGCCGCCTACGCCGCGGAGATCTACCGCGCCGGGCTCGCCGGCACGCGGCCCGCCCTGCCCACCGACCCGGCCCGGATGGAGGACGCCGCCCGCGCGGTCCTCGCGGACGAGGCGTTCGCCTACGTCGCGGGCGGGGCCGGGTCCGGCGCGACGATGCGGGCCAACCGGGCCGCCTTCGACCGGTGGGCCGTGGTGCCCCGGGTGCTGCGGGAGGCGACCGCTCGGGACTGGTCGACGACGCTGCTGGGCACGGCGATGCCGGCCCCGCTGCTGCTCGCGCCGATCGGCGTGCAGTCGATCCTGCACCCCGAGGGCGAGCTCGCGAGCGCCCGCGCCGCCGCGGAGCTGGGGGTGCCGTTCGTGGCGTCGACGGCGGCGTCGCACACGCTCGAGGAGATGGCCGCGGCCTCGGGCACCGGCCCGCGCTGGTACCAGCTCTACCGCCCCACCGACGACGGCCTCACCGCGAGCCTGCTCGGCCGGGCCCGGGCCTGCGGGTACGCCGTCCTGGTCGTCACGCTCGACACGTGGGCGCTGGGCTGGCGCCCGCACGACCTCGACGGCGCCTACCTGCCGTTCCTGCGCGGCGTCGGCGCGGCGGTGCCGTTCTCCGACCCCGCGTTCCGGGGGATGCTGTCCCGCCCGCCCGAGGACGACCTGCCCGCCGCCGTCGCCCTGCGCCAGCGGCTGTTCCAGGGCACGTCGCCGACCTGGGAGCGGCTCGGCACGCTGCGCCGCTGGTGGGACGGCCCGATCGTGCTCAAGGGCGTGCTGCACCCCGACGACGCGGCCCGCGCCGTCGACGCCGGGATGGACGGCCTGGTCGTCTCCAACCACGGCGGCCGGCAGGCGGACCGGGCCGTGGCCGCGCTGGACGCCCTGCCCGGCGTGCTGGCCGCCGTGCGCGGGCGGGTGCCGGTGCTCCTCGACTCCGGTGTGCGCAGCGGCGCCGACGCCGCCGTCGCGCTGGCACTGGGCGCGGACGCCGTGCTGCTGGGCCGCCCCTACGCCTACGGCCTGGCGCTGGGCGGCGAGGCCGGTGTGCGGCACGTCCTGCGGTGCGTGCTCGCCGAGCTGGACCTCACGCTGGCGCTGGCCGGGTGCGCGGACACGACCCGGCTGCGCGCGGCGGAGGGGTTGGTCACCGCGCGCAGCCGGCCCGTCACCTAGAGGGCCTTGCGGACCTCGTCGGCCGCCTGTCCCATGTTGCGCAGCTTCGCGTACGCCGTGGTCCGGCTGAAGTAGCCCAGGCCACAGTCCGGGGCGACGAGGAGCCGGTCGGGCGGGATGACCTTCAGCGCGCGGCGGATCCGGTCGGCGATCTGCTCGACGGACTCGACCATGGTGTTCTTCGCGTCCACCACGCCGACGCCGAGCACCTTGTCCTTCGGGAACTCGCCGAACGTGTCCAGCTCGCTGAAGTCCTTGTTCGTCATCTCCAGGTGGATGACGTCGGCGGGCGACTCCCGGAACAGCGGCATCATGGCCGCCGCGTGGTCGTCGAAGACGTCGCGCTGGCCGTCGACGCTGCCGTAGCAGACGTGCCAGAACTTCGTCATGGAGATGCCCTCCCACATGATCTGCTGGCACTCCACCTGCCACATGTCGGTGGTGTAGGGCGGCAGCACGTCGATCAGCTGGACGGCCTCGCAGCCCATGTCCTGCAGGTAGTGCATCTCCTTGTTCAGCGCGCGGGCGATGTCCTTGGCCAGGGCGACGCCGTCGCCGTAGTGCTGGTCGTCGAGGATCACGCTCTGCTGCGCCGGGCCCAGGTAGGCGATCTTGAACGGCCGGTCGGTGGCGTTCTGCATCGCGTAGCAGACGCCCTCGAAGATCGGGCGCACCCACTCGACCTTCGACCGGACCGTGCCCTTGTAGAACGGCTTGTACTTCACGCCGTCCCCGGGCGGGCCGAAGTTGTCGATGCCGCCGAGCATCTCCGGGATGAAGTGGAAGATCGGTTCGAGCTGGAAGCCGGGCGCCTCCCACTCGTAGTACTGCGCACCGTCGCACAGGATGTGCAGGCCCGCGGCCTCCTGCTCGCGTGCCGTCAGCTTGCTCGCGTCCTCGTACGCGACGCGCAGGTTGTGGCTGCGGTAGGTCGGCTCGTGCAGGCTGCCGAACACGCGGCCCTGCAACCAGTGCGGACGGGGGAACGCGGACACCGCCGACACCGGCAGCAGGACGTCCTCGCCTCTGATCTCCACTGCGGTCACCTCTCGTCTAGGAACCCAGCACCTTCTCCACCGCCGCCACGACGCGGTCGGTCGACGGCGACACCTCCGCCTCCAGCGGCGCGGCGACCGGCAGCGGCACGTTGCCGCCCGAGACCCGGCACACCGGGCCGTCGAGGTCGGCGAACGCCTCCTCGGCGACGATCGCGGCCACCCCCGCCCCCCAGCCGAGCTGGCCGGGGTTCTCCTCGACGATCACGACGGTGCCGGTGCGGCGCACGGAGTCGAGCACCGTCGCGGCGTCCAGCGGCACCAGCGTCCGCAGGTCGACCACCTCCGCGGACACCCCGCGCGCGGCCAGCACCCCGGCCGCGGCCTCGCACTGGCCGACGGTGCGGGCCAGGCCGACGAGCGTGACGTCGGTGCCACGGCGCCGGACCGCGGCCCGACCCAGGGGCACCACGTGCTCCCCGCCGTCGTCGATGCCGGGCACCTCGCCCTTCAGCCCGAACAGCGCCTTGTGCTCGAAGACCAGCACCGGGTCGTCCTCGCGGATCGCGGCGGCGAGCAGGCCCATCATGTCCGCCGGGTCCGACGGCGAGACGATCTTCAGACCGGGCACGCACATCGCCCAGTTCTCCAGCGACTGGCTGTGCTGCGCGCCGAACCCGAGACCGCCGCCGTTCGCCCCGCGCACGACCAGCGGCATCCGCAGCTGGCCGCCGGTCATGTAGTGCGACTTCGCGATCTCGTTGGCGACCTGGTCCCAGCAGGTGGCGTAGAAGTCGGAGAACATGATCTCCGCGACGGGCCGCAGCCCGGCCATCGCCGCGCCCATCGCCGCGCCGGCGATGGCCTGCTCGGAGATCGGGGTGTCCCACACCCGCTCCGGGCCGAACCGGTCGAGCAGCCCGGTGGTCGTCTTGAAGACCCCGCCGGAGCCGATGTCCTCGCCGAGCAGCACCACGTCCGGGTCGCGCTCCATCTCCTGGGCCAGCGCCGCGGCGACGGCCTGGCGGAAGGTCAGCTGCGCCACCGCACGCCCCCGTCGCTCCACATGCCGGTCCAGGCGCTCGCGGGGTCGGGCTCGGGCGCGGCGAGCGCCCGGTCGGCCGCCGCGTCCACCTCGGCGCGGAGCCGGTCGGAGAGGGCGTCGAGCTCCTCCTGCGCGACGCCGGACGCGCGCAGCAGCGCCGCCTGGCGCACCAGGGGCTCGCGGGTGCGGGCCTCGGCGACCTCGTCGGCGGTGCGGTAGGCGCCGCCGTCGGCGCAGGAGTGCCCGGTCAGCCGGTAGGTCAGCGCCTCGACCAGGGCCGGCCCGCCGCCCGCTCGGGCGGTCTCGACGGCGGTGCCGACGACGTCGCGGACGGCGGCGACGTCGTTGCCGTCCACCTCGATCGCCCCGAGGCCGTAGGCGGCGGCGCGGTCGGCGGCCGGGCGCTTCACCGGGATGACGTCGGCGATGCGGGTGTACTCCATGTAGAGGTTGTTCTCGCAGACGAACACGACCGGCAGCCGCCACACCGCGGCCAGGTTGACCGCCTCGTGGAACGCGCCGATGTTCACCGCGCCGTCGCCGAAGAAGCAGACCGTGACCTTGTCGTCGCGGCGGATCCGGCTCGCCCACGCCATCCCGACGGCCGTGGGCAGGTGCCCGCCGACGATCGCGTACGAGCCGTACCAGCCGTGCTCGACGCTCGTCAGGTGCATCGAGCCGCCCTTGCCCGCGCAGAGGCCGCCCTCGCGGCCGAGCAGCTCGCGCAGGATCGCCTCGCCGGGGACGCCACGGGCGAGCGCGTGGGCGTGGCCGCGGTAGGTGCCCAGCGACGGGTCGCCGGGGCGCAGCACCGAGGCGGCGCCGACCGCGACCGCCTCCTGGCCGATGCCCAGGTGCGCCGGGCCGCGCACCTTCCCCTGCCGGTAGAGCACGTCGACCCGGGTGAGGAAGTGCCGGACCGCGAGCATCCGCCCGTACAGGTCGAGCGCCGTTCCCGCCGTCACGCGGGGGAACGGTAGGGCGTGCGGGCCGCGCCGGGCATCGTCCGGCGGAGACAGAGAACGCGGTCGTCTTCGTCCCTGCCCGACGTCCCTACCCCACGGGTTGGGCGTCGTCGGCGAACTGCGTCGCGTGCAGGACCGCGTAGCGCCCGCCCGCGGCGATCAGCTCGTCGTGGGTGCCCTGCTCGACGATCTCCCCGCGCTCGACGACGGCGATCCGGTCGGCCCGGCGCACCGTGGAGAGCCGGTGGGCGATGACGATCGCCGTCCGCCCGGCCAGCGCCTCGGCCAGCGCGGCCTGCACCGCCGCCTCGGACTCGGAGTCCAGGTGCGCGGTGGCCTCGTCGAGGATCACCACGCGGGGCCGGGCGAGCAGCAGCCGCGCGATGGTCAGGCGCTGGCGCTCGCCGCCGGAGAGCCGGTAGCCGCGCTCCCCCACGACGGTGTCCAGCCCGTCGGGCAGCGCGTCGAGGACGTCACCGAGCCGGGCCCGGCGGACCGCGTCGACGATCTCGGCATCGGTGGCCCCCGGCGCGGCGTAGGCGAGGTTGGCGCGGACGGTGTCGTGGAACAGGTGCCCGTCCTGGGTGACGACGCCGACCGCGCCGCGCAGGTCGGCGAAGGACAGGTCGCGCACGTCCACCCCGCCGATCTCCACCGCGCCCGAGTCGACGTCGTAGAGCCGGGGCACGAGCGCCGCGATCGTCGACTTCCCGGCGCCGGAGGAGCCGACCAGCGCCAGCAGCCCGCCGCCGGCGACCTCCAGGTCGATGCCGTGCAGCACCTCCTCCCCGCCGCGGTTGTCGAGCACCGCGACGTCCTCGAGCGAGGCCAGCGACACCCGCTCCGCGCCGGGGTAGGCGAACCGCACGGCGCGCAGCGCGACCCCGAGGGGACCGTCCGGCAGCGGCACCGGGTCGGGCCGCTCGGTGATCATCGGCTTGAGGTCGAGCACCTCGAAGACCCGCTCGAAGCTCACGAGCGCGGTCATGACGTCGACGCGGGCGTTGGCCAGCGCCGTCATCGGCGTGTAGAGCCGGGTGAGCAGCAGCGCGAGAGTGACGACGGTGCCCGGCTCGATCGCGCCGGTGACGGCCAGCCACCCGCCCAGCCCGTAGACCAGGGCCTGGGCCAGCGCGGACACCAGCGACAGCGCCGTGACGAACACCCGCGACACCATCGCCGTGCGCACGCCGATGTCGCGGACCCGCTCGGCGCGCCCGGTGAACTCGGCCAGCTCCTCCTCGGGCCGCCCGAACAGCTTGACCAGCGTGGCACCGGGCGCGGAGAACCGCTCGGTCATCTGGCTGCCCATGCCCGCGTTGAGCTCGGCGGACTCCCGGCGGAGGTCGGCGATCCGGCGGCCCATCCGCCGCGCGGGCAGCACGAACACCGGCAGCAGGAGCAGCGCGAGCAGCGTGACCTGCCAGGCCAGGGTGACCATCACCCCGAGGGCGAGCAGAAGCTGGATCGAGTTCGACAGCACCGTCGCGAGCGTGGAGGTGATCGCGGCCTGCGCGCCGATCACGTCGTTGTTGAGCCGGCTGACCAGCGCGCCGGTGCGGGTGCGGGTGAAGAACGCCACCGGCATGGTCTGGACGTGGGCGAAGACCGCGGTGCGCAGGTCGACGATCAGGCCCTCCCCGATGCGGGAGGAGAACCACCGCGACACCAGGCCGGTGACCGCCTCCAGGATCGCGAGCGCCGCGATCCCGGCCGCCAGCCCGATCACCGTCGCCACGGCGGCGGCCGTCGCGTCCCCGGCCACGATCGCGTTGACGACCTGCCCGGCCAGCACGGGCGTCGCGACGCCGATCGTCGCCATCAGGGTGGTGAGCAGCAGGAACGCGACCAGCCAGCCCCGGTAGGGCGTCGCGAACCCCCAGATC
>JAPLAT010000567.1 GCA_026393175.1 Pseudonocardiales bacterium | reverse complement strand
CGTAGTCGGGGAGCCGCGTGCGCATGAGCGCGACGAACTCGGTGACCTTCTCCTGCCAGCCCTCGGGGAAGTCCTGGGCGAGCCGCCGGGGCGGACGTAGGCGTGGTTCATGCGCAGGCCGGTGAGGAACTCCAGCAGGTGCAGGACCTCCTCGCGCTCGCGGAACCCGGCCGTCATGCCGGTGAGCGCGCCGAGCTCCATGCCGCCGGTGGCCAGGCACACCAGGTGCGAGCCGATCCGGTTGAGCTCCATGAGCAGCACGCGGGCCTGCTGGGCGCGGCGCGGGGCCTCGACGCCGAGCAGCTTCTCCACCGCGAGGCAGTAGCCGACCTCGTTGAAGATCGGGGCGAGGTAGTCCATGCGCGTCACGAACGTGACGCCCTGGGTCCAGGTGCGGTACTCGCAGTTCTTCTCGATGCCGGTGTGCAGGTAGCCGATCACCGAGCGGGCCTGCTGGACCGTCTCGCCCTCCAGCTCCAGCACCAGGCGCAGCACGCCGTGCGTGGAGGGGTGCTGCGGACCCATGTTGATGACGATGCGGTCGTCGTGGTCCTCGTCGAGGAGGGTGTCCCAGTCGCCGCCGGTGACGGTGTAGACGGGACCCTCGGTGGTGAGCCGCTCTTCGGCGGGAGTCGTCATGAGTACGACCTCCTCTGGTCGGGCGGTGGGATCTCCGCGCCCTTGTACTCGACGGGGATGCCGCCGAGGGGGTAGTCCTTGCGCTGCGGGTGGCCGTCCCAGTCGTCGGGCATGAGGATCCGGGTCAGCGCGGGGTGGCCGTCGAAGACCACGCCGAACATGTCCCAGCACTCGCGCTCGTGCCAGTCGGCCGTCGGGTAGACCTCGACGACGCTCGGCACGTGCGCGTCGTCGACGTCCAGCGCGACCTCCAGGCGGATGCGGCGCCGGTAGGTCATCGAGGTCAGGTGGTAGACGACGTGCAGCCGCTGCGGGACGTCGGCCCCGTAGTCGACGCCCGAGATCGAGGAGCACAGCTCGAAACGCAGACCCTCGTCGTCGCGCAGGGTGCGGCAGAGGTCGAGGATGCGCTCGCGCCGCACGTAGAACGTGATCTCGCCGCGGTCGATCGTGATCTGCTGGACGGCGGAGCGGCCCACGCCCCGCTCGTCCAGGGACTCGGCGAGGTCGTCGACGAACTCGTCGAACCAGCCCCCGAAGGGCCGCTCGGCCGGGGCCGGGGCGTAGCCGGGCAGCTTCAGCCCGCCGAAGCCGGACGTGTCGCCGGAGCCGCTGACGCCGAACATGCCGCTGCGCTCGCGCGCGGGGGGCGCGGCCGGCCGGGTGCCGCCCTCGGCCGTCACCCCGGTGCGGTCGATCTCGGCGCCCTCGGCGTCGCGGCCGGCCTGCTCTGGCTCGCCCCCGGCGGGGGCGGTGCCGCCCGCCGCGCGCTGGGCGTCGCGGTCGGCGCCGCTGGTCTCGGCCGAGGACTGCGCGCCCCCGGTCGGCTCGGCGGACTCCTTGGAGGTGCCCGTCGTGTCGTCGGCGGTCATCGGCCACCCTCCTCCGGGAGGAGCGCGGCGCGGCGCCGCTCGTCCCGCTCGCCCTTGGGCGCGAAGCGCACCGACGAGGGCACGAGCTCCGTGCGGTGCCCGCTCTCGGCCAGCTCCGCGGCCCGCCTGCTGCCCAGCGGCTCGTCCATGATCTTGGCGTGGATCTTGAGGATCGCGTCCATGAGCATCTCCGGCCGCGGCGGGCAGCCGGGCAGGTACATGTCGACGGGCACGACGTGGTCGACGCCCTGGACGATCGCGTAGTTGTTGAACATCCCGCCGGAGCTGGCGCACACGCCCATGGCGAGCACCCAGCGCGGCTCGGGCATCTGGTCGTAGATCTGGCGCAGGACCGGGGCCATCTTGTTGCTCACCCGGCCGGCGACGATCATCAGGTCGGCCTGGCGCGGCGAGGCGCGGAAGACCTCCATGCCGAAGCGCGCGAGGTCGTAGCGCGGCGCCCCGGTCGTCATCATCTCGATCGCGCAGCACGCCAGACCGAAGGTGGCGGGCCACAACGACGACTTGCGGGTCCAGTTGACCAGCTTCTCGACGCTGGTCAGCAGGACGCCGCTGGGAAGGTTCTCTTCGAGACCCATGTGTCAGTACCCCGTCAATTCCAGTCCAGGCCGCCGCGGCGCCACACGTAGATGTAGGCGAAGCCGACCGTGACGACGAACAGGACGATCTCCACCAGCCCGAACAGGCCGAGCGCGTCGGCGCTCACCGCGAACGGGTAGAGGAAGACCATCTCGATGTCGAACAGGATGAAGAGCATCGCGGTGAGGTAGTACGCCACCGGCATGCGGCCGCCGCCGACCACCGGGTCCGGCGAGGGCTCGATGCCGCACTCGTAGGCGTCGAGCTTGGCGCGGTTGTAGCGGCGGGGCCCGACGTACGGTGCCGCCGTCACGGAGAACAGCGCGAACGCACCGGCCAGGGCGAACATCAGCACCAGCGGGAGATACGGATCGAGCATCCTGCGCAGTCCTCGTCGTCGACGGATCACATGCCGGCCGCGACACTAGGTCGCGACGACCCACCCGCCCGAAGCCAGGTGAGCCTTACTGCTGCGCATGCGACCCTGGTCACCGACGTGGAGGTCGTCCCGACGCCCCCGTGCGAGTGGTGGTCCGCACGCCGTTCCTCGACTCCTTGTGAAGCATTTCACGAAGTCGGGTCGAGTCTAGGCCCATGCCCCCCGTCACGCGCGACGGCAGGGTGCTCGATCTGTCCGGATCAGTAGGTCCGGCGGGCGCGGTGCAGCGCCACCGCGCCGCCCGTCAGGTCCCGCCAGGCGACCTGGCTCCAACCGGCCCCGGCGATGCGGCGTGCGAGTTCGGGCTGCGGGGACCAGTCGCGGATGGACTCCCCCAGGTAGGAGTACGCCTCGGCGTTGCTGGACACGCGGGAGGCGATCGCCGGGAGCACGTGCTCCAGGCCCGCGTAGTAGGCCGCGCGGAACGGCGCCCAGGTCGGGCGGCTGAACTCGCAGACCACCAGCCGCCCGCCGGGGCGGGTGACCCGGGCGAGCTCGCGCAGCGCCCGGTCGGTGTCGGCGACGTTGCGCAGGCCGAACGAGATCGTCACGGCGTCGAAGGAGGCGTCGCGGAAGGGCAGGTGCAGCGCGTCGGCCGCCACCTTCGGCACGTCGCGGCCCGACCCGGCGCGGAGCATGCCGAGCGAGAAGTCCGCGGCGACGCACCACGCCCCCGAGCGCCCCAGCTCGACCGTGGACACCGCGGTGCCGGCCGCCAGGTCGAGCACCCGCTCCCCCGGCCGCAGCGCGAGCGCCTCGCGGGTGAGCCGGCGCCAGCGCCGGTCCTGGCCGGCGGAGAGCACGGTGTTGGTGAGGTCGTAGCGCCGGGCGACGCCGTCGAACATGGCGGCGACGTCGCGGGGGTCCTTGTCGAGATCGGCGCGGCTCACGCCGGAAACGCTACCCGCGCGCCGGGTCCCCGGCGCGCGCGAGTCGGGGCGTGGGCGCGCGCGAGTCGGGCCCCCACCGCCCGCGAGTCGGGCCCCCACAGTGCGCGAGTCGGGCCCCACCGTGCGCGAGTCGGGCCCCACCGTGCGCGAGTCTGGGTCTCGGTGCGCACGAGTCGGGGTCCTACCGTGCGCGAGTCGGGGTCTCGGTGCGCACGAGTCGGGGCCCTACCGTGCGCGAGTCGGGGTCTCGGTGCGTACGAGTCGGGGAGTTCGCCCCGACTCGGGCACATCCACAACCCGACTCGGGCACATCCACAACCCGACTCGCGCACATCCACAACCCGACTCGCGCACCCTCACACCCCGACTCGCGCACCGCCAGGGCCCGACTCGCGCACCGTCAGGGCCCGACTCGCGCACCGTCGGGGCCCGACTCGCGGGGGGCCGGGTCAGGAGGCGGCGAGGGTGTCGAGCATGCCCTGCACGGCGGCGGGCCAGCCGAACCGCTCGGCGCGGGCCCGCGCCGCCTCCCGGCGCAGCCCCTCGTCGGCGGCGAGGAGCGTGCTCACCCCGGAGGCGAACGCGGCGGGCGAGTCGAGCGCGGACCGCCCCGAGCTGCCGACGATCTCGGGCAGCGCCGACGAGCGGGACACCACGACCGGGGTGCCGCTGGCCAGCGCCTCCAGGCTGGCCAGCGCCTCCAGCGCGGACAGCCCGAACGTCTCGTGCGGGCCGGGGGCGAGCGCGACGTCGGCGGAGGCGAGCAGCCGGGCCAGGTCCCGGCGCTCGCGGACGAACCCGAGGAACGTCACCGGCAGCCCGGCGGCGCGACGCTCGAGCGCGGGGCGGCGCGGCCCGTCCCCGGCGACGACGAGCCGCACCCCGTGCCCGGCGGCCCGCAGCGCCGCCACGGTGTCGATACTGCGCTCGGGGTGCTTCTCCGGGGAGAGCCGCCCGCAGTGCACGAGCAGCGTCGGCGCGCCCTCGGCCAGCGTGGCGCGCAGGGCGGGGTCGCGGTGGCGGGGCGCGAACGTCGCCAGGTCGACGCCCAGCGGCACCTGCGCGACGTTGCGGGCGCCGATGCGCTCGAACTCGGCCCGCGCGAACGACGTCGTGCAGACGACGGTGTCGTAGGCGGCCGCCATCCGGGCGTTCGCGGTGTCGGCCACGGCCCGGGCGGCCGCGTCGGGGAGCAGGAACTGCGCCAGCAGCCGGTCGAGCCGCTCGTGCGAGATCACGACGGCGGGCACGCCCCGCCGCGCCGCCCACGCCCCCAGACCGCGCAGCGTCAGCCGGTC
>JAPLAT010000644.1 GCA_026393175.1 Pseudonocardiales bacterium | reverse complement strand
CTGGTCGACCTGCGCTGGGGCCACGACGTCGTCGCCGTCGAGCAGGACCCGGACGGCGTGGCGGTCCGGCTGGCCGACGGCCGCGCGCTGCGCGGCTCCTACCTCGTCGTCTGCGCCGGGGCGCGCAGCGACGAGCTGCGCCGCCTGCTGGGCGTGCGCTTCGACGGGCACTCCTTCGACGACCGGTTCCTCATCTGCGACATCCGCACCGACCTGCCCGGCTGGGCCACCGAGCGCCGGTTCTGGTTCGACCCGGAGTGGAACCCGGGCCGCCAGGTGCTCATCCACCCCTGCCCGGACTCGACGTTCCGCATCGACTGGCAGGTCCCGGCCGGCTACGACCTGGACGCGGAGGCCGCCTCCGGCGCGCTCGACGCGCGGATCCGGGCCATCATCGGCGACCGCGGGTACGAGATCGTGTGGAGCTCGGTCTACCGCTTCCACTCCCGCGTGGTCGACCGGATGCGTCGCGGGCGGGTCCTGATCGCCGGGGACGCCGCGCACCTGGTCTCCCCGTTCGGCGCGCGGGGGCTGAACTCCGGGGTCGGGGACGCGGAGAACGCCGCGTGGAAGATCGCCTTCGTGGGCCGCGGCTGGGCGCCCGAGGCGCTGCTCGACTCCTACCACGACGAGCGGCACGCCGCGGCGTGCGAGAACATCGCGGTCACCACGGCGACCATGGACTTCCTCGTCCCGCCCGACGAGGAGCGGGCCCGGCACCGGGCGGACGTGCTGGCCCGCGCGGCGCACGACCCGGCCGCGCGCGCCGCCGTCGACTCGGGGCGGCTCGCCGAGCCGTTCTGGTACGCCGACTCCCCGCTCACGACGCCGGACCCGCGGCGCCCGTTCGCCGGTCGGCCGCCGCGGGGGCAGGTCCCGCCCGCGGGCCCGGGGGTGCTGCTCCCCGACGGCCCGGTGGTGCGCCCGGACGGTGCCCGCGACCGGCTCCGTGCGCTCGCCCGCGACGGCTTCCTGCTGCTCACGGGCCCCACCTCCGACGCGACGGCGGCACGGGCGGCGGCGGCGGACGCACCCGGCCCGGTGCGCGTGCTCGCCCTGGGCGCGATCGACAGCGACGCGATCGACAGCGACGGCACGCTCGCCGCGGCGCTGGCCGCCCGCGACGACGAGGTGTGGGTCGTCCGCCCCGACGCGCACGTCGCCGCGGTCCTCGCCGCACCGACCCGGCACGACATCACCGCGGCACTGGACCGCGCCGCCGCCCGCACCACCACGGAGGAGGCCCGGCCCGATGGCGTACTGCAGGCGAGCAGGTGACGTGCCGCCCACGCGGCACACCCGGCACCGGGGGCCCGACGGCGGGCTCTACGCCGAGGAGCTGACGGGCGAGGAGGGCTTCTCGTCGGACTCCTCGCCGCTCCGGGAGGTGAGCCCGCTCTACCGCAACGCCGTCGACGACGAGCGCGTCCACGTCGAGTCCGGCAGCGTCGAGTCCGGCAGCGTCGAGTCCGGGGGGCGGCAGGTCGACGAGCTGGCCGTCACGGTCGACACGTCCCGCATGCTGGAGCTCGGCGAGGGCGCGGTCGCCGGCGAGGACCCGGCGTTCGCGTGGAGCTGGTCGGGCCGGGGTCCGGGCCGGTGAGCGCCGCGACCGTGTCCCCGGTGTCCCCGGTGCCGCCGGTCGTCGCCGGCCTCTGCGACGACGCCGCCGTCTTCCCGCCCGGGAGCGCGCCGCTGCCCGCGGCCGTGCGCGAGCACCACGCCCGCAGGGGGGCCTGGTGGGCCGCGCTCGTCGGGCCGCTGGTGCTGCCCGCGGCGGCGCTCCCCCGGCTCGGGCCGCTCCTCCCGGTGGGGACGGCGCCGCTCGCGCTGTCGGTGACGCTCCCGGACGGGCCGGCCGTCCTGCCCCGCGTCCTCGCGACCGCGGCCGGGCTGCCGGTCGTACTGCGGGCGGTCGAGGTCGCCGTGCCCACCGGCACCGGGCCCGCGGCGTTGCTGGACCGGCTCGGCGCCGCGCTGGAGGGGGCGCCGGAGCTGGACGTGTACGTCGAGGTCCCCCGCGACGCCCGGCGGGCGGAGGTCCTCGCGGCGCTGCAGGGGCGCTGCCGCGCCAAGTTCCGCACGGGCGGGGTCCGGGCGGACCTGCACCCGGACGAGGCCGAGCTCGCCGCCGCGCTGGCCGCGGTCGTCGCCGCCGGGGTGCCGTTCAAGGCCACGGCGGGGCTGCACCACACGGTGCGCAACACCGACCCGGACACCGGCTTCGAGCAGCACGGGTTCCTGAACCTGCTCCTCGCCACCGACGCGCTCGCACACGGCGGCGACGAGGCCGAGGCGCAGGCCCTGCTCGCCGAGCGCGACGCCGCGACCGTCGCCGCCGCGGTGCGCGCGCTCGACCCCGGCCACGTGGAGCGGACGCGCGCGGCGTTCACCTCGTTCGGCACGTGCAGCACGACCGACCCCCTCACCGAGCTCGTCGACCTCGGGATCGTCCCCGCACGGGTGTCGGCATGAGCGCCGTCGAGATCCCCGAGGGGTCCCCGTTCGGGCCGGACAACCTGCCCTACGGCGTCTTCTCCCCCGCGGGCGGGGCGCCACGGGCCGGCGTGCGGGTCGGTGACCGGGTCGTCGACCTCGCGGTCCTGCTCGGTGACGACGTTTTCGCGGCGCCGTCGCTCAACCCGTTCCTGGCGCAGGGCCGCGCGCGCTGGCAGGAGGTGCGCGCCCGGATCGCCGACGCCCTGCAGCGCGACGTCCCGGGCACCGCGCTGCACCCGGTCGCCGACGTGCGGATGCACCTGCCGATCGAGGTGGCCGACTACGTCGACTTCTACGCCTCCGAGCACCACGCCACGAACCTCGGCCGACTGTTCCGGCCCGGCGCCGAGCCGCTCATGCCCAACTGGAGGCACCTGCCGGTGGGCTACCACGGCCGCGCGGGCACGGTCCTGGTCTCCGGCACCGACGTCGTCCGGCCGTGCGGGCAGCGGAAGGCGCCCGACGAGGCCGCGCCCACCTACGGGCCGAGCCGGCGCCTCGACATCGAGGCCGAGCTGGGCTTCGTCGTGGGTACCGGCTCGCCGCTCGGCGGGCGGATCGGCGTGGAGGAGTTCGCCGAGCACGTCTTCGGCGCCGTGCTGGTGAACGACTGGTCCGCCCGCGACATCCAGGCCTGGGAGTACGTGCCGCTCGGCCCGCACCTGGGCAAGAGCTTCGCGACGTCGGGTCTCGCCCTGGGTCGTGCCGCTCGACGCGCTGGCGGCCGCGCGGGTGCCGCTGCCGCCGCAGGACCCGCCGCCCCTGCCCTACCTGCGCGGGGGCGACGGCCTCGACGTCGACCTCGCCGTCGCCTGGAACGGCCAGGTCGTCTCCCGCCCGCCCTACCGCGAGATGTACTGGTCCCCGGCCCAGATGCTCGCGCACATGACCGTCAACGGCGCCGCCGCCCGCACCGGCGATCTCTTCGCCTCCGGCACGATCTCGGGGCCGGAGCGCCACCAGCGCGGCGCGTTCATCGAGCTCACCTGGGGCGGGCGCGAACCGGTGGAGGTGAACGGCGAGCCGCGGACCTTCCTGGAGGACGGCGACCAGGTCACGATCTCGGCCACGGCACCCGGACCCGGCGGCAGCCGGATCGGCTTCGGCGAGGTCACCGGCCGCATCCTCCCGGCGGTCCACGGACATCCGCGTGGTCACGGCGCCTGACGCCCGGCGGCGTGTCCGCCGGTCGCACGCGAAGCGGGCGGCTCCCCGCGCCGTTCCGCCACAGTCAAGTCCGGTCCGCCGACCGTGGCGGGCTCCTCAGGTCCTCCTGACCCGCTTGCCACGTGCCGGGTCGGCTCCCGACGCCGACGCCCGTGCGGTGTCCGGCCCCGGCCCGCCGTGGGGGGCGGGCGAGGAGGAGCCCCAGGCGGATCCCGTCACGTCCTCCGCCATGAACGCCGCCTGGAACTGCAGCAGGGCCTCCGGGTCGGCCAGTCGCACACCGATCAGCTCCTCGATGCGCCGCAGCCGCAACCCGACGGTGTTCGGGTGCAGGTACAACGCCGCCGCGGTGCGGCTGGTGCTCGTGCCCTGCTCCAGGTAGGTGCGCAGGGTGGCGACCAGTGCCATGTCCCGGTGGTCGTCGTGGCGGCGCAGGGGCGCGAGCACCCCGTCGGCGAAGCGGACGAGCTCGTGCGGGTCCTCCAGCTGCAGCAGCAGCCCGTACACACCGAGGTCGGGCACCGTGAACGTCCGGTCCAGTCCACCGCGCAGCTGCGCGAGCTCGAGCGCGCCCCGGGCGATCCGGAACGCGGAGGCGTAGTCGGACAGC
>JAPLAT010000074.1 GCA_026393175.1 Pseudonocardiales bacterium | reverse complement strand
AACTGGTCGGGGCAGCGTGACATCGAACGAGGAACCGCAGAATGGGTACGCTGGTACAACCACGAAAGAATCCACTCATCGATCGACTACTTGACCCCGATCGAACACGAAACCCGCTATGCTGACACCGTTGCCCAGCAGCGCTCGGTGGCCTGAACCTCACCCACTCGCGATCCCAGGACGGTTCAAGCTTGTTGATCGCCCGCTCGACTATGTTGCGCTGCTTGTAGGCCTCGGCATCGAACCCGGGTGGTCGCCCGCCCCGGCTGCCCCGCCTGGCCCGGTGACCGGCCTGGTCGGCTGGCTCCGGGATGACCGCCCGGATCCCGCGTCGTCGCAGGTGGGAACGGATCGCCCGGCTGGAATAGGCCTTGTCGCCCAGTACCTGCCCGGGCCGGGTCCGCGGCCGGCCCGGTCCGCGGCGGCCGATCCGGATCCCGGCCATCACCGCGGCGAAGGCCAGCGAATCGTGCCGGTGCCCCGCAGTGGTCACCCGGGAGATCGGCCGACAGCGGGAATCAGCCGCAAGGTGGATCTTGCAGGTCAGCCCGCCCCGGGAGCGGCCCAGCGACTCCCGGCTGGGCCGCGTGGCCCGCGGCCGGCCCGGATTCTTGTCATTCGACATCGCCCCCTGTGTCGACATCGAGCGGGGTGGCGACCTCCACGTCGATGTCGGCGGGCGGGGCGTGCCGGGCGCCGGCGGCGTGTTGATGGCCACGCACCACCCCGGCGTCCACCGCCACCACCCAGCCCGCGCCCTGCTCACCGTCCGCGCCGCGACGCAGCTCGGCCAGCACGCCGGCCCAGGTCCCATCACCCGACCAGCGGCGATGCCGGTTGTAGACGGTCTTCCAGTGCCCATACTCGACGGGCAGATCCCGCCACGGCGACCCGCAACGGGTCCGCCAGAACACCCCGTTGACCACCTGGCGGTGATCAGCCCAGCGGCCCCCACGACGAGGTGCACGACTGGGTAACAGCGGCTCCAGCCGCGCCCATTCCTCGTCGGTCAGATCGTGACGATCAAGCACGACCACGGTCTATCGCATCCCGCACCACTGATCCACGGGACACGCTCTAGCCGTCGGCCAGGCCCCGTTCGAGGGCGTAGCGCACGAGCTGCACCCGGTTGTGCAGCTGGAGCTTGCGCAGCGTGTTCTGCACGTGGCTCTCCACGGTGCGGTGCGACACCACCAGCCGCTCCCCGATCTGCTTCGCGGTGAGGCCCTTGGCGACCAGGCGCAGGACCTCGGTCTCCCGCTCGGTGAGCACGGGCGCCTCCTCCGCGGCGGGCGCGCCCGCGAGGCGGCGGAACTCCCCCAGCACCAGCCCGGCGAGCCCCGGGGTGAACACCGGGTAGCCCTCGGCGGTGCGCCGGACCGCGGCGAGCAGCTCGTCCGCGGCGGCGGACTTGACGAGGTAGCCGGTCGCCCCCGCCTTCACCGCGTCGAGGACGTCGGAGTGCTCGCCGCTGGCCGAGAGCACCAGGACCCTCGTGTCCGGCAGCCGCTCCCGGATCGCGGCGATGGCGTCGACCCCGGACGTCGCGCCGAGGTTGAGGTCCATCAGGACGACGGTGGGCCGCACGGCGGTGGCGATCCGCACCGCGGCGTCGGCGTCGGGCGCCGTGGCGACGACCCGCACCCCGCGCTCGGTGAGGTCCCTGGCGACGCCCTCGCGCCACATCGGGTGGTCGTCCACAATCATGACGGTGATCTCGGCGGTCACGGCACCTTCCTCACGGCGATGGTCCACTCGGTGCCCCGGTCCGGGGCGCTGTCCAGCGTGATCGTGCCGCCGAGGTCGCGCACCCGGCCGCGCATCGACAGCGCGACGCCGAGCCGCCCGGCGGCCTCGGCCTCCGCGAGCCGACCCTCCGCGATGCCCGGCCCGGCGTCGCGGACGCTCACCTCGACGCGGTCGCCCAGGTCCTCCAGCAGAACCCACGCGGGCGCGTCCGGACCCACGTGCAGGGCGACGTTCGCCAGCGCCGCGCCGACGACGGCCACCAGCTCGTCGACGGTGCGGGCGGGCAGCGGCACCGGCTGCGCGGGCGTCGACACCGAGACGCGCCCGGACCCCAGCATCCGCAGCGCGGCCGCGAGGTCCCGGCGGCCGTGGGCGTCCTCGACGTCGGGCCCGGTCGTGAGCAGCGTGCGGAGCGCCACCTCCTGCTCCCCGGCCAGCGCGGCGAGGTCCCCGGCCTGCCCGCCCAGCTCACGGCCGCGGCGCCGCACGAAGCCGAGCACCTGCAGCACCCCGTCGTGGACGGCGCGGGCCAGGCGCTCCCGCTCGGCCATCGCGGCCCGCTCGGCGATCGCGACGCGCAGACGCTCGGCCTGGCGGCGCAGCACGGTGGAGGCGAAGCCGATGGACAGCGCGACGAGCACGATGAGCTGGATGTCGCCCACCTCGGCCGTCCACCGGGCCGACACCGCGAGCAGCACCGCGCTGAGCACCGCGGCCCCGGCCAGCCCGCCGCGCACGCCGTGGGCCAGCGCGCAGGCCAGCACGGCGCAGGGCGTCCAGATCGAGCCGGAGACGGGCGCGTCCGCGGCGAGCTGGGCCGGCGTCTGCACCAGCGGGGTCGTGCCGAGCACCGCGCAGGTGACGGCCAGGTCGGCGATCGCGACCCGGCCGCGCCGCGGCAGCGACCCCGGGCCGAGGTACCCGACGCCCGCGACCGCCGTCCACGCCGCCATCACCGCCTGCACGCCGATCGCGGCGGCCGGCCGGGCGAACTGGTCCAGGGTGGCCACCACGACGACGGTGGAGCTGAGCAGCGTCAGCACCCGGTAGACGAGCAGGCCCCGCCACAGCGGTTCGAGCGGGCGCTCGGCCTCCTCGCGCCCGGCGTCCCCGTCGCCCGGCACCCCGCGGCCCCTCGTCCCCCGGCCCGTCATCCCCCGGCCCCTCATCCCCCGGCCCCTCATCCCGGCCTCCGCTCCCCCTCCGGCCACACGCAGGGCGCCTCCACGGCCAGTGCGAGGCCGCCGTCGAGGCGCACGGTCAGCCGGTAGCCTGCCGCGTCGCGCGCCCGCAGTCCCGCCGGGACCCGCGCGTCGACCTCGCCGCCCGCCGCGCGCACCGCCCGGGCGACGGCGTCCAGCGCGGCGGCCGGGTCCCCCGGGAGCGGCACCGCGACGTCGACGCGCGGGCGCACCTGGTGGCTGGCGGGCAGGCCGGGGACCCCCAGCCACGGGCACCCGACGTCCACCGGGACGGCCGCCGCCGGTGGAGTCCCCACCGCGGACGCGACGTCCGCGGCCAGCCGCACGACGCGCTCGCGGGCGGCCGCGACCGGCTCCGTGGGCGCCGTCT
>JAPLAT010000555.1 GCA_026393175.1 Pseudonocardiales bacterium | reverse complement strand
GCCGACGTGGAGACCGTCGGCGGCCTGCTGGCCCAGCAGCTGGGCAAGGTGCCGCTGCCCGGTGCCGTGGCCGAGGTCGCCGGGCTGCGGCTGCTCGCGGAGGGCGGCAAGGACGCCCGCGGGCGCATCCGGATCACGACGGTGCTGGTCGAGCAGGTCGACAGGCCGGCCGACGGCCCGTCCGAGCAGGAAGAGGAAGATGCCCGAGCTGGATCCTGAGGACCAGAAGATCGTCACCCTCGCGCGGTCGTCGCGCGCCCGGGTCCAGGCCGCCGAGGGCGCTGCGGTCCGGGACACCGACGGCCGCACCTACGCCGCGGCCACCGTGGCGCTGCCGTCGCTGCAGCTCACGGCGCTGCAGGCGGCCGTGGCCGCCGCCGTGTCCAGCGGCGCGCCCGGCCTGGAGGCCGCCGCCGTCGTCACCGGCGCGGACGCCGTCGACGAGGCCTCGGTCGCCGCCGTGCGCGACCTCGCGCCCACCGCCCCCGTGCTGCGCGCCGACGCGTCCGGCACCGTCGTCCAGATCCTGGAGCCCACCGCATGACCACCCCCTCGTTCGACGTCGTCGTGGTCGGCGGCGGCATCGTCGGCCTCGCCACGGCACACGCCGTGGCCCGCACCGGCCGCTCCGTCGCCGTCGTGGAGCGCGAGCAGCGCCTCGCGAACCACCAGACCGGCAACAACTCCAACGTCATCCACTCCGGGCTGTACTACGCCCCGGGCGGGCTCAAGGCGCGGCTCGCCGTGGCGGGCTGCGCGGAGACCGTCGCGTTCTGCCGCGAGCACGACCTGCCGCACCAGGTGTGCGGCAAGCTCGTCGTCGCCACCGAGCCCGAGGAGCTGCCGCGGATGGCGGAGCTCAAGCGCCGCGGCGACGCCAACGGCGTGGAGAACCACGAGCTGGACGCCGCGGGCATGCGCGAGCACGAGCCGCACGTGCGCGGCATCGCGGCGCTGTACGTGCCCTCGACCGGCATCACCGACTACCGCGCGATCGCGGAGAAGCTCGGCGAGCTGGTGCAGAAGGAGGGCGGCGAGGTCCACCTGGGCCGCGAGGTCACCCAGATCGTCCGGCGGGCCGCCGACGTCGTCGTGCGCACGTCCGCGGGAGAGCTGCTCGGGTGCCCGACCCGGCGTTCCCGTTCCTCGGGGTGCACGCCACCCGCGGCGTCGACGGCCACGTGCACGCCGGCCCGAACGCCGTCCTCGCGCTGGCCCGCGAGGGCTACTCGTGGGGCACGGTCAAGCCCAAGGAGTTCCTCTCCACGATCACCTACCCGGGCATGCTGCGGATCGCCCGGCAGCACTGGCGCTACGGGTTCGGCGAGATGCACCGGTCGCTGTCGCGCAAGGCGATGGTCAAGCAGATCCAGCGGATGCTGCCCGGCGTGGAGGCGTCGGACCTGCACCCGGCCGGCGCCGGCGTCCGGGCCCAGGCGGTGAAGCGAGACGGCACGCTCGTCGACGACTTCCTGTTCGTCGACCAGGGCTCGGGCCCGGGTTCGGTCCTCCACGTGCTCAACGCGCCCTCGCCCGCCGCCACCGCCGCGCTGCCCATCGGCCGCGAGATCCTGGAGCGCCTCACCGGCGAGCGCATCGCGCCCCTCGCGTGA
>JAPLAT010000374.1 GCA_026393175.1 Pseudonocardiales bacterium | reverse complement strand
GGACACCACCGCCTCGCCCAGCCCGGGCGCCGCGTCGATCACGGTCCGGGTGCGCCGCCCGGTGACGGGGTCGGCGGTGAACAGCACGCCCGCGACGCGGGCGTCGACCATGCGCTGCACCACCACCGCCAGCGCGACGCCCGCGTGGTCGATCCCGGCCTGCTCGCGGTAGTGCACGGCGCGGTCGGTCCACAGCGACGCCCAGCAGCGGCGGACCGCGTCCAGCACCTCCGCGACGCCGACGACGTGCAGGAACGTGTCCTGCTGGCCGGCGGAGCTGGCGGTGGGCAGGTCCTCCGCCGTGGCCGAGGACCGCACCGCCACCGCCGTCCCGGGCCCGAGCGCGGCGTGCGCGGCGGTCACGGCGGCGGCGAGGTCGTCCGGGACGGGCGCGGCGAGCAGGGCGGCCCTGGCCCGCCCGGCGAGCCCGTCGCCCCCGGTCGGCACACCCGCCGCGGCGGCGACGCGGGTGTAGGCCGCGGTGGTGACGCAGAAGCCGTCCGGGACCGCGAGACCGGCCGCGCGCAGCGCGTGCAGGGTCGCGGCCTTGCCGCCGACGCGGGCCGGGTCGGCGGCCGCGGGGCCGTCGAGGCCGACCACGGTGGTGTCCATGGAGCACGGTAGCGCCGGGCCGGCCACAATTCAATGGCCGATGAATTCGGCGGCGCGAACCGTGCCGCCGCACTCCGCGCCGGTGTCGCCTACGCTCGGACCATGAGCGCTCCACCGGGGCCGGTGTCGCCGTCGGTCATGCGCGAGGTGCTCGGGCACTTCGTCTCCGGCATCGTCGTGATCACCGCCGCGGGCCCGGACGGGCCCCTGGGGTTCACCTGCCAGTCCTTCTCCTCGCTCTCGCTCGAGCCGCCGCTGGTCAGCTTCGCGCCGGCCCGCTCGTCGTCCACCTGGCCGCGGATCCGGGAGGTCGGCACGTTCTGCGTCAACGTCCTCGCCTCGGACCACCAGGAGCTCTCCATCGGGTTCGCCCGCTCCGGCACGGACAAGTTCGCGGGCGTCCCGTGGCGGCCCGGCCCGGCCGGGGCGCCGCGGCTGGAGGGCGTCAGCGCCTGGATCGACTGCGCGCTGCGCGACGAGTTCGACGGCGGCGACCACACGATCGTCGTCGGGCACGTGCTCGACCTCGGCGCGGACCCTGACCGGTTGCCCCTGCTCTACTACCGCGGCCGGTACGGCGTCACGGCGGAGCCACCCACGGTGGAGTGAACTCCAGTTCGGCATCGCGCGCCGGCTGGCGGCCGGCGTCCGGGTGGAGTAGACAGGCCCCGCCGACCGGCGCCGTCCGCGCTCAGGGGAGCCCGGCGGGCGGCGCCGGTCGGGGTCAGGACCAGCGGCGGGCCGACCGCGCGGCCCAGTAGTCGGCCGGATCCTCGGCCAGGCCGGCGAGGGCGTCGAGCACCTCGGGGTCCGGCTCCACCGCGAGCGCGGCGACGTTGCTGCGCACCTGAGCGGCGTCCACCGCCCCGGACAGCACCCGCCCGGCCCACGGCTGGGCCAGCGCGGCCGCGATCGCCAGCCGGTCCAGCGGGACCCCCGCCCGCCCGGCCAGCGCGGCGGCGCGCGGGTCGGCGTCGGGGGTGGGGGCCAGCCGCCCGTTCGCCACCGGCTCCTTGACGATCACGTGCGCCCCGGCTGCGTGGGCCTGGGCGAGCGCCGGGCCCGCGGAAGGCTCCAGCACGTTCCAGGTGGACTGGACGGAGGTGAACAGCGGCTCCCCGCCGACCCGCACGTCGAGCGCGCGGCGCACCGCCTCGCCCTGCCGCGGCCCCGAGGTGGAGATCCCGACGCGCACGCCCGCGTCGCGCAGCCCGGCCAGGGCGCGGTGCAGCACCGCGTCGTCGAGCACGCCGGTCTCCAGGGTCGCCGAGTGCACGTGGTAGACCGCCGGGGTGCCGAGGACGGCCCGGGTGGCCGCCCACTGCTCGGTGAAGGCGTCGAGCGAGTGGTCCTTCACCTCGTGCACGGCGGCGTCGCGGCGCCACTCCCCGACGTAGCGGTAGCCCCACTTCGACCCGACCACGACGTCGTCGCGACCGGGGTGCGCGGCGAGCCAGCCCGCCAGGAACTCCTCCGCGCGGCCGTAGGAGCGGGCGACGTCGACGTAGCGGATCCCGGCCTCGTACGCCGCGTCGAGGACGGCGTGCGTGCGGGCCCGCAGGTCCTCGACGCCGCGGTGCTCGCCGAGGTCGGCCGACCGCCCGGAGGTGATGTAGGCCGGACGGGCGACGGCCGCGAGACCGATCCCCATGCGGCCGGTACCGGGGCTGTCGATCCCTGGGCGCGGCGTCGTCACGGGCGTAGCTTACGAAGCGTCGTCGACGACAGGGGGCCCTCCGTGAAGAAGCTGATCAACGAGCCGGGCGACGTGGTCGCGGAGGCCCTGCGGGGCATCGACCTGGCCCATCCCGAGCTGCGGGTCGACCACGAGAACAAGGTCGTCTACCGGGCGGACGCCCCGGTCGCGGGAAAGGTCGCGCTCGTCTCCGGCGGCGGGTCGGGGCACGAGCCGCTGCACGGCGGATTCGTCGGGCCAGGGATGCTCGACGCGGCCTGCGCGGGGGAGGTCTTCACCTCGCCGGTGCCCGACCAGATGCTCGCGGCCACCACGGCCGTCGACGGCGGCGCCGGCGTGCTGCACATCGTGAAGAACTACACCGGCGACGTCATGAACTTCGAGATGGCCGCCGAGCTCGCCGAGGGCGTCGAGGTGGTCTCCGTGATCACCGACGACGACGTGGCCGTGACCGACAGCCTCTACACGGCGGGCCGGCGCGGCGTCGGCGTCACGGTGCTGCTGGAGAAGATCGCGGGTGCCGCCGCGGACGAGGGCCGCACGCTCGCCGACGTCGCGGACGTCGCGCGCCGGGTGAACGCCGCGGGCCGCAGCATGGGCATGGCGCTCACCTCCTGCACGGTGCCGTCGGCCGGGCGGCCCACGTTCGACCTGCCCGACGACGAGATCGAGATCGGCATCGGCATCCACGGCGAGCCGGGTAGGCGCCGGGAGAAGGCGATGCCCGCCCGCGACGTCGCCCGCGCGCTGGTCGAGCCGATCCTCGCCGACCGCGACTTCACCGGCGGCCCGGTGCTCGCGTTCGTCAACGGCATGGGCGGCACCCCGCTGCTCGAGCTGTACCTCATGTACGGCGAGGTGGCGCGGCTGCTCGACGCGGAGGGCGTGCAG
>JAPLAT010000187.1 GCA_026393175.1 Pseudonocardiales bacterium | reverse complement strand
GTGCCGGACACGCCCCGGGCGTTGGTCTGCCCGGCGATCGAGACCAGGTTGTCGTCCATCCCGGGACGGTCGGGGTGCACGCTCCCGTCGATGTCGACGGCGAGCACGTCGCCCGGCTTGCCCGAGCGCAGCAGCCGAATGATCGCCGAGCCGGCGGCGCCGACCCCGCACACCACGATCCGGCAGTCCGACAGCTCCTTGCCGACCACCCGCAGGGCGTTGCGCAGCGCGCCGAGCACGACGATGGCGGTGCCGTGCTGGTCGTCGTGGAAGACCGGGATGTCGAGCATCTCGCGCAGCCGGGCCTCGATCTCGAAGCACCGCGGCGCGGCGATGTCCTCGAGGTTGATGCCGCCGTAGGCCGGGGCGAGGATCTGGACGGTCCGGATGATCTCCTCGGTGTCCTGGGTGTCGAGCGCGACCGGCCAGGCGTCCACGCCGGCGAACCGCTTGAACAGCGCCGCCTTGCCCTCCATCACCGGCATCGCGGCGGCCGCGCCGAGGTTGCCCAGCCCGAGCACGGCGGACCCGTCGGTGACGACCGCGACCGTGTTGCGCTTGATCGTCAGGCGGCGGGCGTCGGCGGGGTTGGCCGCGATCGCCTGGCAGATCCGGGCGACGCCGGGGGTGTAGGCCCGGGAGAGGTCGTCGCGGTTGCGCAGGCTGACCTTGGACTCCACCGACAGCTTCCCGCCCAGGTGCAGCAGGAACGTCCGGTCCGAGACCTTGCGGACGTGCACGCCGGGCAGCGCCTCGAGCGCGGCGGTGATCTCCTGCGCGTGTCCCTCGTTGAGCGCGTTGCAGGAGATGTCGACGACCAGCGTCGGCCCCCCGATCGTCGACTGGGCCGCCTCCACGACGTCGAACGCGGTGACCACGCCGCCGACCCGCCCGACGGCCATCGTGAGGTCGCCCGCCGCGCTGGCCGACGCCGGCACCTCGACGCGGGCGGTGATCGCATAACCGGGTCCGGGAACAGCCACGGCGGCACCCTACCGGCGGCGCCGCCCCGTGCCGGGTTCTGCTCGTTCTGTCCACGTCGTCGCGCCCACGGGGTTGTGACCATGGGAGGCCGGGTGTGAGATGGCGCACACGACGCGACGAAGCGGAGGTGGTCGACATGGCCGGCAGAGCAGCGACCCGGACGGCGACGCGCCAGGACGGCGCCCTGTCCCCGTCCGCGATCCGGAACGTCGTCCTCGTCGGGCCGTCCGGATCGGGCAAGACCACCCTGGTGGAGGCGCTGCTCGCGTACACCGGGGTCATCCCCCGGGCCGGGTCGGTCACCGACGGCACCACCGTGTGCGACCACGATCCCGCCGCCGTCCGCCAGCAACGCTCGGTCGGCCTGGCCGTCGCGTCCCTCGTCCACGAGGGCGTCAAGATCAACCTGATCGACACCCCCGGCTACGGCGACTTCGTCGGCGAGCTGCGCGCGGGCCTGCGCGCCGCCGACGCCGCCCTGTTCGTGGTGCCCGCCGACGCCACCATCGACGCCGCGACCGTGGCGCAGTGGGAGGAGTGCGCTGCCGTCGGGATGCCCCGCGCCGTCGTCGTCGCCCGCTGCGACGGGCCGCGGGCCGACCTGGAGACCGCGATCGCTGCCTGCCAGGACGCGTTCGGCGCCGGCGTCGCCCCGCTGTACCTGCCGATCCGTGTCGGGCAGCGGATGACCGGGCTCTACGGGCTGCTCTCGCGCACGGCCAGCGGCCCCGCCCGCTCCGACGACGCCCCGCCACGGGGCGCCCGCGACGCCCGCGCGGCCCTCATCGAGGGGATCATCGAGCAGTCCGAGGACGAGTCGCTCATGGAGCGCTACCTCGGCGGCGAGGACATCGAGCTCGCCACGCTCGTCGCCGACCTGGAGACCGCCGTCGCCCGCGGGTCGTTCCACCCGGTCGTCCCGGTCTGCTCGGCGAGCGGGATCGGGCTCGACGCGCTGCTGGAGGTGCTGGTCGGCGGCTTCCCCACGCCGCTGGAGCACCCGCTGCCCGCCGTCACTGGGATCGACGGCGCCGCGCACCCGGCGCTGGCCGCCGACCCGGACGGGCCGCTGGCCGCGGAGGTCGTCCGCACCTCGGCCGACGCCTACGTCGGGCGGGTCTCCCTGGTCCGGGTGTTCTCGGGGACCCTGCGCCCCGACACCGTCGTGCACGTGAGCGGGCACCACACCACGGTCCCGGCCCCCCGCGCCGGGGACGAGCCGGGCGGGGACGGCGGCCACGACGCCGACGAGCGCCTGGCCCACGTCTACGTCCCGCTCGGGTCGACGCTGCAGGAGGTCGACGCCGTCGTCGCCGGGGACATCGCCGCGCTGACGAAGCTGACCTCGGCCGAGACGGGCGACACCGTCTCCGCCGCCGACCATCCTCTGCTGCTCTCGTGCTGGGACCTGCCCGAGCCGCTGCTGCCGATCGCCGTCGTCGCCCGCACCCGCGGCGACGAGGACGCGCTGGTCAAGGCGCTGTCCCGGATCGTCGCGGCCGACCCGGCGCTGCACCTGGAGCGCAACGCCGAGACCCACCAGACCGTGCTGTGGTGCATGGGCGAGGCGCACGCCGAGGTCGTGCTGTCCCGGCTGCGGGCCGGCGGCGCCGAGGTCGAGACCGAGCCGGTGCGGGTGGCGATGCGCGAGACGCTCGCGAGCCCCGCCCGGGTGGTCGGCCGGCACGTCAAGCAGAGCGGCGGGCACGGGCAGTACGCCGTCTGCCACGTCGAGTTCGAGCCCCTCCCGCGCGGGTCGGGGTTCGAGTTCGTGTCCAAGGTCGTGGGCGGGGCGGTGCCGACCGCGTTCATCCCGAGCGTCGAGAAGGGCATCCGCGCCCAGCTCGCCCGCGGCCTGAGCGACGCGCACCACCCCGTCGTCGACGTCCGGGCGACGCTGGTGGACGGCAAGGCGCACAGCGTCGACTCCTCCGACGCGGCGTTCCAGACCGCGGGCGGGCTGGCCCTGCGCGAGGCCGCCGCGGCGGCCGGGACCGTGGCCCTGGAGCCCTTCGACGAGGTCGTCGTGCGGGTGCCCGACGAGTACCTGGGCGCCGTGCTGGGCGACCTGTCCGGGCGCCGCGGGCGCGTGCTGGGCACCGACGTGCCCGCTCCCGGGCGCTCGGAGGTGCGCGCCGAGGTGCCGTGCACGGAACTGCTGCGCTACGCCGTCGACCTACGGGCGATGACGTCGGGGGCGGCCACGTTCACCCGCCGCTTCGCCCGCTACGACACCGCTCCCGGGTAGCCCGTCCGGGGGGTGGCGACGTAGCGTCACCCGCGTGCGACGAGGCGCTGTGCTCCGGTTGTGGACGGCCGTGTTCGTCGTCGCGTTCGGCACGAACGTGCCCACCCCCCTGCTGCTGGTCTACCGCGACGAGCTGGGCCTCTCGCCCTCCGCGCTGACCGGGGCGTTCGCCGTCTACGCCGCGGGGCTGGTGCCGGCGCTGCTGCTGGCCGGGCCCGCGTCGGACCGGTTCGGGCGCCGCCCGGTCGTGGCCCCGTTCGTGGTGCTCTCGGTCGCCACGTCGCTGCTCTTCCTGGGGGCCGGGTCCTCGGTCCTGCTGCTGTTCGTGTGCCGGTTCCTGCAGGGCGCGGTGTCCGGGGTGGTGTTCAGCGTCGGCACCGCATGGCTGGGCGAGCTCGTCGGCGACCCGGCCCGGGCGGCCCGGCTGACCACCGCCGCGCTCGGTGGCGGGTGGGCGATCGGGCCGCTGGTGTCCGGGCTCGTCGCGCAGTGGCTGCCGCTGCCGACCGTGCTCCCCTACCTGGTGCACGTCGCGCTGATGGTCGTCGGGCTGGCGCTGTTCCCGCGGGTCCCGGAGACCCTGCGCGAGCGCCGCGTCGGCCCGCTGGTCGACCTCGGCGTCCCGGCCGGTGCGCGGCGGGCGTTCTGGCTGGTGGTGCTGCCGATCGCGGTCGGGGTGTTCACGTTCCCGTCCACCGCGGTGACGGTGCTGCCGCTGCTGCTCACCCCGTCGATGCCGCAGATCGCGGTGGCGATCACCGGGCTGACGGCCGGGGTCACGCTGCTCACCGGCGTGTTCGCGCAGCCGCTGGGACGGCGGCTGGGCGCGGTCGTGGCCGGGCCGGTCGGGCTGGGGATCGGCGCGGCCGGGCTCGGGCTGGCGCTGCTCGGCGTCGGGATCGCGGCGCCGCTGCTGCAGGTCGCCGTGCTCGTGCCGGTGGCGCTGCTGCTCGGCGTGGCCTACGGGCTGTGCCTCGCGGCCGGGCTGACGATGGTCGGCCAGCTGGCCTCCGCGAGCCACCGCGGCGCGCTCACCGGCACCTTCTACGCCTGCGCCTACCTCGGCTTCGGGGTGCCGCTGCTGCTGTCGCTGATCGGCGGCGACGCCGGGTTCACCGGGCCGCTGGCCGGGCTCGCCGTCGTCGTGGCGCTGTGCGCCGCGGCGCTGGCGCTGCCGGCGAGCCGGCGGCTGGTCACGCCGTCGGCGCCCGCCGAGCCCGCCCCCGCGCCGCCCGCGTAGCGCTCGCGCGGGTGCCCGCCACCCCGGCGATCGTGCGGGCCATCACGGCGAACACGAAGTCGTGCGCGGGCAGCTGGGCGAACCAGTACGCGCGCCCGGCCAGCCCGTCGGGCCGGAACGTCACGCGCTGCACGTAGCGGCTGCGCCCGGCGTCGACGGGCTCGGCGCGCAGCTCCAGGCGCACCTCGCCGGGCAGCTTCGTCTCCGCGCGCAGCACCAGGGCCCGGCCCGGGTCGACCTCCTCGACCCGCCACCAGTCCAGCGCCGCCCCGGGCACGAGCGACGCGGGCCGCACCCGCCGCGCGCCGACGCCGCCGAGGAGGCGGTCGATGCCCCCGCGCAGCGCCCACACCCCGGGCACGGTGTACCAGCCGGTGTCGCCGCCGAGCCCCTCGACGACCTGCCACAGCACCTCCGCGGGCGCGGCGACGTCCTCGACGTGCTCGCCGACGAGCTCCACCGGGCCGAGGTCGGTGGCGGCCCGCCCGGCCGCCCCCTCCTCGGCGAGAGCACGGCGCACGGCCTCGGCGTAGGTGGTCGGGCCGCCCGGCGGCGGGCCGTCGGGCGGGGGCCCCGCGCAGACCAGGTCGTGGGCCATCGACTCGATCAGCGGCCCGGCGAGGTGCCGGTCCACCGGCGTCAGGGCCTGCACCGCGCGGGCGGTGAGCCGCGGCACCGACACGGGCAGGGGCACGGTCAGCGGCCGGGTCCGCCCGGCCACCTCGGTGAAGACGGTGAGCAGCTCGCGGTAGGTGAGCACGTCGGCGCCGCCCACGTCGAACACCCCGCTCTCCCCCGCCGGCAGGTCGAGCGCGACCAGCAGGTGGTGCAGCAGGTCGTCGACGCCGATCGGCTGGACGCGGTTCCACAGCCGGTCCGGCAGCGGCAGCACCGGGGAGAGCGTGGCGAGGTGGCGGATCATCTCGAAGCTGGCCGACCCCGCGCCGACGACGATCCCGGCCTGCAGGACCGTGACCGGGACCTCCCCGGCGAGCAGGACCTCGCCCGTCGCGCGGCGGGAGGCGAGGTGCGCGGAGTTCTCCGGGCCGGCCGGCTGCAGCCCGCCGAGGTAGACGATCCGGGAGACCCCCGCCCCGGCGGCGGCGTCCGCGACGACCTGGGCGGCGCGGCGCTCCCGGTCGGCGAAGCCCGGGCCGTCCATGGAGTGCACGAGGAAGTACACGGCGTCGACGCCGTCGCAGGCCGCCCGCACCGCGTCCGGGTCGGCGACGTCGCCCCGCCGGGCCTCGACCTCGGTCGCGAACGGCAGCCGGCCCAGCTTCGCCGGGTCGCGGACCAGGCACCGGACCGTGTGGCCCTGCGCGAGCAGGCGGGGGACGAGCCGGGCGCCGACGTAGCCGGTGGCGCCGATGACGAGACAGTGCACGGCCCCATCCTCACCCGCGGGCGCGGTCCCCGCCCGGTGCGC
>JAPLAT010000422.1 GCA_026393175.1 Pseudonocardiales bacterium | reverse complement strand
GCGAACCCGGCGAGCCGGCCGCCGGAGTGGATCTCGAACCGGGACCACTCGGCGACGTCGAGCACCTGCGGCGCGCCCGGCTCCCCGGCCACCGGCCCACCGGCGCCGGGCCCCCCGGTGCCCGGCTCCCCCGCGTCCGGCTCCCCGGCATTCATCCGCGCGCGCCCGAGTGCGGGATGTACGTCGCGGGCACGACGCCCAGCTTGCCCTTCTGGTAGTCCTCGAACGCCTGCAGCACCTCGGCCTTGGTGTTCATCACGAACGGCCCGGCCCAGGCGATCGGCTCCCGGATCGGCAGCCCGCCGAGCAGCACGACGTCCATGCCGTCCAGCCGCGACTCCTGGGCGCGGTCGGCGGCCACGGTGATCGTGTCGCCGGGCCCGAACGCGACGGCCTGCCCGGTGCGGACGGGCCTGCGGTCGGCGCCGACGGTGCCGCGGCCCGACAGCACGTAGACCAGCGCGTTGAAGTCCCGGCGCCAGGGCAGCCGCACCGTCGCCCCGGGGGCGATCGTGGTGTGCGCCATCGTCATCGGGGTGTAGGTGGAGCCCGGGCCGCTGAGCCCGCCCAGGTCGCCGGCGATCAGCCGGATCAGCGCGCCGCCGTCGTGCGTGGTGAGCAGCGCGGACTCGCTGCCGCGCAGGTCCTGGTACTTCGGCTCGAGCCACTTGTCGGCCTTGGGCAGGTTGACCCACAGCTGCAGGCCGTGGAACAGCCCGCCGCTGGCCACCAGCGCCTCCGGCGGGCGCTCGATGTGCAGCAGCCCGCTGCCGGCCGTCATCCACTGGGTGTCGCCGTTGGTGATCGCGCCGCCGCCGCCGTGGCTGTCCTGGTGCTCGAACGCGCCGTCCATGATGTAGGTGACGGTCTCGAAGCCGCGGTGCGGGTGCCACGAGGTGCCCTTGGGCTCGCCGGGCGCGTACTCGACCTCACCCATCTGGTCCATCATGAGGAACGGGTCGAGGTCGCGCAGGTCGATGCCGGCGAAGGCGCGGCGCACCGGGAAGCCCTCGCCCTCGAAGCCCGTCGGGGCGGTGGTCACCGACCGCACGGGCCGGTCGGCCGCGGTGGCGTCCGGCTCGGGCACGCGCGGCAGGACGGTGATGTCGGGGACGGTGACGGCGGGCATCTCGGGCCTCCGGAGGGACGACTGGTCGTTGCTTCTGCAACCATCACGCGGAACGGTGCGCGCCGCCATTCTCTTCCCGGCCGGTCCGGAGCGGCGCGCGGCCGGTCGCCGCAGTCCGGCCCGGCCTCAGGGGCGTGGTGCGAGGTGCGCGAGCACCGCCTCCGTGGTCGCCTCCGGGGCCTCCAGGTGCGGGGCGTGGGCGCAGTCGAGCACGAGCAGCTCCACCGGGCCGGTCGCGAGGTCGCGCACGGCCTCGACGTGCACGAGCGAGCCGTAGGGGTCCGCGGTGCCCTGCACGGCCAGCGTCGGGCAGGTGATGCCGGGCAGCTCGGGGCGCAGGTCCCAGGACCGGAAGTCCGCGTGCAGCCACACGTCGTTCCAGTTCCGGAACGCCGCGTCGGGGTCGCGGTGCCGCCGCGCCATCCGGGCCCGCAGGTCCCCCCGGGTGAACGCCTCGCGGGCGGCCCGGATCGCGTCGAGCCCCGACTCCTCGACGAGCACGTGCGGCGCGAGCACGACCAGCCCCGTGACGTCGGGCCCACCCCGTCCGGCGGCGGCCGCGTGCAGCAGCGCGATCGACGCGCCGTCGCTGTGCCCGACCAGCACCGGCGCGGCCAGGCCCAGCGCCTCCCGCAGCGCCGGCACGACGACGGCGGCCTCGTCGTGCATGAACCGGACCGTGCGCGGCGCGGGCGGCGGGTCGGACCAGCCGTGCCCGAGCCGCGACCAGGCCACCGTGCGGCGCCCGGTCTCCCCGGCGACCCGCCGGTGGAACCCCCGCCACAGCCCCACCGACCCGAGCCCCTCGTGCAGGAACAGCAGCGGGGCGCGGCCGGGGTCGCCCGGGACGTCGTCGACCTCGACACGGCCCCCGGGGACCGCCACGGTGGGAAGATCGTTCACCCGCCGACACTAACCGCCCGCCGACCGCCGGAGGCCCCGTGACCGCCCGCCCGCCGTTCCACCTCGCCGTCCCCGTCGACGACCTCGCCCGCGCCCGCGCCTTCTACGGGGGCGTGCTCGGGCTCGCCGAGGGCCGCAGCGCCGGGCACTGGGTGGACTGGGACCTGCACGGCCACCAGCTCGTCACCCACGTCGCGCCGGGCTCCGGGCCGGTCGGGCACAGCGACGTCGACGGGCACCGGGTGCCGGTGCCGCACTTCGGGCTGGTGCTGCCGGTCGAGGAGTTCCACGCCGTCGCCGCGCGGCTGCGCGCGGCGGGCACGGCGTTCGTCGTCGAGCCCTACCTGCGCTTCGCCGGCGAGCCGGGCGAGCAGTGGACGATGTTCCTGCTCGACCCGGCCGGCAACGCGCTGGAGTTCAAGGCGTTCCGCGACGAGGGGCAGCTGTTCGCCCGCTGACGCCGTCGCCGAGCAGGGCCGCCAGCCGCGCCGGGGCCACCGCGCGGTAGGCGTCGGTGACGATCTCGCCGACCTCCGCCCAGTCGACGGCGACGTCGAGCCGCACGCCCAGCCAGCCCCGCCCGCCCACGTAGGGCGGGCGGAAGAACCGCTCCGGGTCCGCCGCGACCATCGCCTCCTGCGCCCCCGGCGGCGCCGCGCACCAGAAGCCGACCCGGTCGTCGTGGTGGTGGTCGGCGTAGGTGACGAAGGACCGCCCCCGCGTGCCCCGCCCCGCGAACCACGTCGGCTCGCCGTGGCTGACCCGCTCGGTGACCTCCGGCAGGGCCAGGCACCGCGCGCGCAGCAGGGGCAGGGGGTCGCTCACGGGGTCGTTCACGGGGCCGCCGGCCGGTAGGTGCCGACGGACCACACGTTGCCCTCGGGGTCGGTGACGGCGTACTCGCGCGAGCCGTAGGGCTGGTCGGTCAGGCCCATGACGACCTGCGCGCCGGTGGCGACGGCGGCGTCGTGCCGGGCGTCGGGGTCGTCGACGACGAGGTAGGTGACCGCCCGGCCGGTGTCCCACGGCCCGGGCGCGCCGGAGCGCTGCCCGATCAGGAGGACCCCGGGCGGGGAGCCGAAGGCCAGCTCGGCGTGCTGCACCGCGCCGTCGTCGCCGGTGGTGACCTCGCCGGCCCGGAAGCCCAGCGCGGTGGTGAGGAACGCGATCGCGGCGCGGGCGTCGGCGTAGCGCAGCGTGGGGTGGATGCTCATGGGTCCGATCCTGGCGGGCCGGGGCGCTCAGGGATTGACGGTATGGGAAGCGGCCGCCCACTCCGCGACGTACGCCGTGGGCGTGCACCCGGCCAGGTCGTGGAACTCCCGCACCAGGTGCGCGTGGTCGGCGTACCCGCAGGCCGCGGCGACGTCGGCGACCCGGGGCGGGTCCGGCCGCGGCGGGCTGCCGTCGGCGGCCACCGGGACGAGCAGCCCGGCGGCGCGGCGGAAGCGCAGCACCCGGGCCGCGGTCTTGGGGGCGAGCCCGACCTGCGCGGTGAACCGGGTGAGCAGGTGGCGCCTGCTCCAGCCGGTGCCCGCGGCGAGCGCCGTGACGGTGGCGCGCCCGCCCGCGGCGCGCAGCCGCTCCCAGGCCCACGCGACCTCGGGGTCCGGGCGGGTGCGGCTCGCGTCGAGCAGCCCGAGCAGCGCCGCGTCGAGCCGGGCGAAACGCTGCGGCCAGCCCGGGTCGGCGGCCAGCCGGGCGGGCAGCGCGGCCAGCGCGGGCACGCCCAGCTCGTCGAGGGCGGGGCAGCGGTTGGTCAGCTCCGGCAGCGGGCGGCCGAGCAGGACGTGCGCGCCCAGCGGGGAGAGGTCGGCCTGCACGCCGTGCTGCGCGCCGGTGAACTCGGTGACGACGGCGCGGTCGTGCATCCCGGCCAGGAACGACCCGCCCACGACCGGCCCCGCCGGGCCGTGCAGCCGCAGCACCGGCGCGAAGCTCACGATGAGCGTGCACGCCCCGGTGGGGGCCTGGCGGCGGCGCACCGGGGCCGCGCTCGACTCGCGGTACCCGCCGTAGCGCAGCACCAGCCCGGCGAGCGCCGGGTGCGGCCGGCCCGCGACGTACATGGTGCCGGTGGCGGCATCGTCCTCCACGACCCCCACTGTGCCCTTACGATCATCTCTGTGGAACCCGCGGTCGACGACCTCCTCGCCGGGGTCGTCGAGCAGGTGCCGCTGGGCCTGTTCGCGCTCGACGCCGAGGGCCGCGTGCTGCTGTGGAACGCCGCGGCGCAGCGGCTGACGGGCTGGTCCCGGGAGTCGATGGTGGGCTCGCGGCTCGCCGACGCCCCGCTCGACGCGCCCACGATGGCCCGCATCGGCGACGAGCTGGCGGCCGGGCGGTCCTTCACCGGCCGCTTCCCGGTGGTCGACGGCCCCGGCGGCGGGCTCCGCACCCTGTACTTCCGCGTCGTCCCCGACCCGCTGCCCGGCGTCTCGGCGCTCGCGGTGCTCCAGGACGTGGTCGACACCCGGGCGGGGGACGAGGCGTTCGCGCTGCTCGACGCGCTGTGGGAGAGCGCGCCGGTCGGCCTGGCCTACTTCGACGCGGACCTGCGCTACCGCCGGGTCAACGGGGCGGTGCTGGCCATCGACGGCGGCTCGTCGGACCAGCGGCTCGGGCAGACGCCGGAGGCGGTGCACGGGCCGGTCGGCGCGGCCATCGCCGCCGAGCTGCGGGCCGTCATCGCCGACGGCCGCCCGCGCTCGGACGTGCCCATCCGCGGTCGGCTCTGGCACGGCGCCGGCCCGCCGCAGGAGTGGCGGATGGCGTTCTACCCGGTGCCCGGGCCGGACGGGCGGACCCTCGGCGCGGGGGTCGTGCTCGTCGACGTCACCGCCGCCGAGCGCACCCGCCGCGAGCTGGCCAGGGCCGCCGCGCAGCGCGAGCTGGCGCTGGACCGCTACCAGAGCCTCGTCGAGGCGACGAGCGCCGCGGTGTGGGTGCGCGAGGCCGACGGCTCGGCCCGCCGCGACGCCCCCGGCCTGCGGGCCATCACCGGGCAGACCGTCGCGCAGATGCGCGGCTGGGGGTTCCTCGACGCCGTGCACCCCGCGCACCGCGAGGACTGGCGGCGGGCCTGGCTGCGGGCGGTGTCGGCGGAGCCGGCGCGGACGTTCACCCTCGACTACCGGCTGCTCACCGCGGGCGGCGGGCACCGCTGGTTCCGCAGCCGCGCGGTGCCGGTGCGCAGCGCGGGCCGGGTCGCGCAGTGGGTCGGCACCGAGACCGACGTCGACGACACGATCCGCGCCCGCACCCGGCTGGACCTGCTGGCCCAGGCGTCGATCGCGATGTCCGCCGGGCCGGCCGCCGACACCGACGACGGCGAGCTGGCCGCGCTGGCCGAGGTCACCGTGCCGGGGTTCGCCGACGTCTGCCGCGTCTACCTCGTCGACCCCGACCGCGGCACCGGCGGGGTCACCGGCCGCCGGTCCGTCACCCGGGTGGCCCCGGGGATGCCGGACTCCCCGGCGTCGGACCCGCGGTTCGTGTTCGGCCCCGACCACCCGGTCACCCGCTGCGTCCGCACGGCCGCGCCGGTGCTGGCGGAGGTGCCCACCGGCGGCGACGGGTGGCGGCCCACCCCGGCGCTGGGCCGCTGGGGCGTGGACATCGCGGCGCACTCGGCGCTGGTCGTGCCGGTGCACTCGGGCGGCATCGTCGTCGCGGCGGTGCTGTTCCTGGGCTGCGGGGACCGGCCGCGGTTCGCCCCGGAGGACCTGCACCTGGCCGGCGAGCTCGGCACCAGGGCGTCCGCCGCGATCGAGCGGGCCACCGCCTTCCAGCACCACCGCCAGGTGGCCGTCGCGCTGCAGAGCGCGATGCTCACCGCGCCGCCCGCCGTCCCCGGCCTGGAGATCGAGGCCCGCTACCTGCCCGCCGCGGCCGGGCTGGCCGTGGGCGGGGACTGGTACAACGCCCACCTGCTGCCCGGCGGCGAGCTCGCGGTCGGCGTCGGGGACGTGGAGGGCCACGACCTGCCCGCGGCCGCCGCCATGGGCCAGCTGCGCAGCATGCTGCGGGCCCTGGCCGGCGCCGCCGAGCCCCCGTCGGCGGCGGTGCGCAGGCTCGACGAGGTCGCGACCCGGCTGCGCGTCACCCGCTTCACCACGCTCGTGCACGGCCACGTCCTGCCGCCCGGGCCGGACGGGGCGGTGTTCCGCTGGTGCAACGCCGGGCACCCGCCGCCGGTGCTGCTGCGCCCCGACGGCGAGCCGGAGCGGCTGCCCGGCGGCGTCGACGTCGTGCTCGGGGTGGCCCCGGGCACCGTGCGGCACGACCGGGAGGTGCTGCTGCCCCCGGGAAGCACGCTGGTGCTGTTCACCGACGGGCTGCTGGAGCGCCGCCACGACCCCGACGACCGGGCCGCGGCCGACCTGCTCGACCTGGTGCGCGCGCACGCCCACCGCGGGCTGGGCGACCTCTGCGACCACCTCGTCCGCGACACCAGCGCCGACACCGACGACGACATCGCCGTGCTCGCCGTGCGGGTCGCGCCGTGAGCCCCGACCTCGACGGCCCCGACCTCGACGCGCTCGTCGAGCGGGCCGCGGCGCTGGCCACGCGCGGGCGCGCCGTGCTCGGCGTGGTGGGCAGCCCCGGCTCGGGCAAGTCCACGCTCGTCGAGGTGCTCGCCGCCCGGCTGGCCGGGCGGCTCGGGCCCGACGCCGTCGCGCACGTGCCGATGGACGGGTTCCACCTGGCCGACGTGCAGCTCGCGCGGCTGGGCCGGTCCGGGCGCAAGGGCGCCCCCGACACGTTCGACGCCGACGGCTACGTCGCGATGCTGCGCCGGATCCGCGCCCGCGACGAGGACGTCGTGTACGCGCCGGCGTTCGAGCGCGACCTCGAGCAGCCGCTGGCGGGCGCGCTCGCCGTGCCGCGCGCGGCGCGGCTGGTGCTCACCGAGGGCAACTACCTGCTGCTCGACGCCCCCGGCTGGCGCGAGGTCGCCGCCGAGCTGGACGAGACGTGGTTCTGCGCGCTGCGCCCCGACGTGCGGCTGGCCCGGCTGCTCGCCCGGCACGTCGCGTTCGGCAAGGCCCCGGGCCGCGCCGCGGCGTGGATCCAGGCCGTCGACGGCCCGAACGCCGACCTCGTCGAGGCCACCGCCGCCCGCGCCGACGTGGTCGTGCCCAGCGCGGTGCTGGAGTCGCTGCCGCGCTGACCCGCCCGGCCGCCCGCTCAGTGGTGCCGGGCGCGGTGCGCGGCGAGGGTGTCGCGGCCGAAGTCGGCCTCGGGGTCGCGCCACACCGAGTGCGCGTGGTTGACCTGGCGCTGGGTGTTGTCCCACTCCAGCAGCAGCCGCGGCCCCTGCAGCCGGTAGTAGTGCGGCTCGCCGGGGGCCGTGCCGCCCGCCCAGGCCAGGTGCACCCCGTCGAGCGCGGCGTCGCCGTCGGGGCCGGGGGCGTAGCGGGCCATCGGCGAGATCCCGGCCGGGGCGCGGTCGAGGTAGCAGCCCAGCAGGGCGCGCAGCAGCTCGCGCTGCCCGGCGTCGAGCGCGGCACCGGGCACGCCCTTCGGCGCGGTGGTGAGGGCGAGCGCGGTGTGGCCCGCCTCGTCCAGGCCGGTCGCGGCCTCGGCGGCGGCGCTGCCGCGCTCCAGCGCGGCCCACGCCTCCGGCGGCCCGAACGGGGCTCGCCAGATCCGGGGCAGCGGCAGCGCCCGGTCCCCGTCGGCGATGCGGGTGCGGTTGACCCCGACGATGTCGGTCGGCGCGTGCGGGGCGAGCAGGGCGACCTCGGCCAGGTCGGGGGACAGGGACCGGACGATCTCGCGGGCCAGGTCCTCCACGGCGCCGAGCGGGCGCAGCACGGCGCCGCCCAGCAGCGGCGACGCGGCCGGGTCCGCCCCGAGGAACAGCGGCGTGCACGACGCCACCCGCCCGTCGACGACCAGGGCGTTCACCGACACATGGTGCCCGCCGAACCGCCAGCCCCACGGGGCCGCGCCCGCCGGGTCGCCGAACACGCGCAGGAAGTAGCGCCCCGGGTCGCGGCCCCGGTCGCGGCCGAACGCGACGGTGAAGCCCTCCGTGCGGTCCAGCACGTTCTCCAGCCCCATCACCGTGGCGGCGGTGGTGTACCCGGCCTCGGAGAGCCCGGCCGCCAGCAGCACCATCGCGCGCCGCTGCTGGGGCGGGGTCTGCTCGTGCAGGGTGAGCCCGCCGTGGTCGGTCGGGGTGTAGAACCAGCGGTGGCGCTCGGCGTCGTCGGGCTCGTCCGGCCGCGGGCCGGGGCCGGTCGCGACCTGCCGCTGCGCGGCGTCGAGTCCGTCCAGCCAGGCGGTCGCGGCCTCGGCCATCTCCCGGGCGACGGTGGCGGGGGTCATGCCGGGAGCCTAGGGCGTGCCTGGTGGATCTCCAGCCGACCCGCGTCGTCCCAGGCGGCGCCCCGCGGCGTTCTCGTCGGCGCCGATCCAACCCCGGGATCGGCACCTCCTCGGCCTTGCAGGGCATCCACCTGGAACGCCGCGGGCTCGGCATGGATCCACCAGGCACGCCCTAGAGGGCGGCGGAGCGGCCGAAGCTGATGTCGCAGTCGACGGCGGAGGCGTCGAGCCCGGTGAGGTCGGCGATGAGCGAGCGCGCCGCGTCGTCGGCGTGGCGCAGGTCCGTCACCACGGTGGACGCCTCGATGTCGGGCACGTACAGCACGATGCGCCGGTCCGCGGGCCACGCCAGGACCCGGAACCGCCGCGGCTCGCCGCTCACCCGTCCACGGTAGCGGCGCGGGCGCCCCGCGGTCTCGCCCCGTGCCCGGCCCGTTCGTCCCGGCCCGTTCGTCCCGGACCGGTCACCCCCGGCCGGTCACCCGGTCGATCACCCGGTCGATCACCCGCAGGGCGTCACCGAGCAGTCCGGCTCCGGTTCCGGCTCGCCGCCGAGCAGCAGCCCGCCGCCGCCGTCGCCGTCGGGCGGGCCGGCCCCCGGCGCGCCCGACGGGTCGGCGGGGGGCACCTCGCCGGGCGGCGGCGGGGCGGGCGACGGGGTCGGCTCCGGCGTCGGGGACGGCGACGGCTCCGGCGTGGCCGTCACCTCGGGCTCGCCCGGCGGCCGGTCCGAGGGCTCCTCGCCGATGGGGCGGAACGGCGCGAACGTCTCGACGGGCTGCTCCTCCAGCGTCTCGCCCATGAACTCCTGCCACAGCTCCCCGGGCAGGCCCTTGCCCGCGATCGGCTCGCCGGACGCCGTGCGGATCGGGTCGTTGCGGTCGGTGCCGATCCACACCGACGACGCGAGCTGCGGGGTGAACCCGGCCATCCAGGCGTCGTTGTTCTCGCCCTCGAACCGCGACTGCACCGTGCCGGTCTTGGCCGCGACCGGCCGGCCGTCGGGCAGCTCCAGCCCGTCGGCCTCGGCCACGTCGAGCATCGCCTCGGTGACGTTGCGCGCCACCCGCTCCGGGAACCGGCGCTCGCCCTCGGTGGGGGCGCTGTAGAGCACCCGGCCGTCGGCCGTGACGACCTCGGCCACCAGGTGCGGCTGGTGCCAGACCCCGCCGGCGGCGATCGTCGCGTAGGCCGAGGCCAGCTCCAGCACGCTGACCTCCTTGTTGCCCAGCGCGATGCCCTCGTTGGGGTCCTCGAGCGGGGCGGTGATCCCCGCGGCGCGGGCCGCGTCGGCGACCGCCTGCGCGCCCACGTCCTTGGCCAGGGTGTTGAAGATGACGTTGTTCGACACCGTCATCGCCTGCTTGAGGTCGCACTCGTCGCAGTCGGCGCCCTCGGCGTTGCGCAGGCCGGGCACCTCCTCGCCGTCGAACCGCTCGCCCAGCCCCACCGGCGGGTCCTGCAGCAGGCCGGCGAGCACCACGAACGGCTTGAACGTCGAGCCCGCCAGGCGCCGGACCTGGGCGTAGTCCAGCCCCAGACCGTTGGCGCCGCCGTAGTAGGCGGTGATCCCGCCGGAGCGCGGGTCGACGGCGACCATCGCCGTGCGCAGCTCGTCGGGCTGGCCGTCGAGGCCGCCCTCGGCGACGGCGACGGCGCGCTCCTGCTGCTCCGGGTCGATGGTGGTGGTGATCCGCAGGCCCTCCTGGGCCAGGTCCTCGCCGGTGATGCCGAGGGACTCCAGCTCGGCGCGGACCGCGGTGACGATGTGCCCGCCGGAGTCGGCGGGCACCCCGGCGCTGCCCCGGCGCGGCTCGACGGTGGCCGGGAACAGCGCGGCGGCGCGCTCGGCCGGGCCCAGCCAGCCCTCGGCGACCATGCCGTCGAGCACGAACTCCCAGCGCTGCACCGCCCGCTCGGCGTTGACCGCCGGGTCCCAGCGCGAGGGCGACTGGATGAGCCCGGCGAGCATCGCGCCCTCGGACACGTCGAGCAACTGCACCGGCTTGCCGAAGTAGGCCTGGCTCGCGGACTGGATGCCGTAGGCGCCGCGGCCGAAGTAGATCGCGTTGAGGTAGTCGCCGAGGATCTCGTCCTTCGAGCGCTCCCCGGAGATCTTGACGGCGAGCACGACCTCCTTGTACTTGCGCCACAGCGAGTACTCGTCCCCGACCAGCGCGTTCTTCACGTACTGCTGGGTGATCGTGGAGCCGCCGCCGGAGCCGCCGCGCAGCTGGTTCCACGCCGCGCGCAGGATGCCGGTGACGTCGAAGCCGGGGTTGGAGTAGAACGTGCGGTCCTCCGCGGACAGCACGGCGTCGCGCACGTGCTGCGGCACCTCGGCGATCGCGACGGCGGTCCGGTTGCCCTCCTCGGGGACGAGGCGGGTCAGCTGGCTGCCGTCGGTGTAGGAGACCAGCGCCACCTGGTTGGTGACGGCGTCGGCCGGGCTGGGCACGGCGAAGAACAGGTAGCCGAGCCCGAACGCCAGCAGCGGGGCGAGCAGGACCGCGGCGACCCCGCCGAGCGCGATCCGGCGCGCCAGCACCAGCCGGTCGCGGCGGCGCTGCTCGGGGGTGCGGGGCCTGCGGTGCGAGCTGCGCCGCCGCGGCCCGCCGCCCCCGGAGCGCCCGCCCGGGCCGGTGC
>JAPLAT010000325.1 GCA_026393175.1 Pseudonocardiales bacterium | reverse complement strand
ATCGGCCCCTGGACCGCCTCCTGCCTGGCCACCCACACCTGGGGCGACGCCGACACGGTGATCGTCGGCGACGACGGGATCCCGTCGCTGGTGGCGTGGCTGCTCGCCGGCGAGCGCCGGGCCGACGACGCCCGCATGCTCGACCTCCTGGAGCCCTACCGCCCGCACCGGTCGCGGGTCGTCCGCCTGGCCTTCCTCGCCGGGCGGCGCCCGCCGCGCCGGCACCCCCGCGGTCCCCGCCACGACATCCGCCGCCGCTGACAGCGCGCCGCGCCGGGGCCGGGGCCGGGCCGGCCACGAGTGCACGGCGACACCCGGGACGACGCGGAACGGCGGTCGACCCGGAAGGCGTCCGAAGACGTGCTTCCTGGTCGACCGCCGTTCCGGCCCGGGACGCTCAGGTCACGGGAACGCCTCGATCAGACGTCGTAGTACAGGGCGAACTCGTACGGGTGCGGGCGCAGCCGCAGCGGGTCGATCTCGTTCTCCCGCTTGTAGCTGATCCAGGTCTCGATGAGGTCCGGGGTGAAGACGCCGCCCTCGAGCAGGTACTCGTGGTCCTCCTCGAGCCGGTCGATGACCGCGGCGAGGCTGCCGGGCACCTGGGCGATGTCCTTGGCCTCCTCCGGCGGGAGCTCGTAGAGGTCCTTGTCGATCGGCGCCGCGGGCTCGATCTTGTTCTTGATGCCGTCCATGCCGGCCATCAGCATCGCGGAGAACGCGAGGTAGGGGTTGCCGGAGGAGTCGGGGCAGCGGAACTCGATGCGCTTGGCCTTCGGGTTGTTGCCCGAGAGCGGGATGCGGATGCACGCCGAGCGGTTGCGCGCGGAGTAGACGAGGTTGACCGGGGCCTCGAAGCCGGGCACCAGGCGGTGGTAGGAGTTCACCGTCGGGTTGGTGAAGGCCAGCAGGCTCGGGGCGTGGTGCAGCAGGCCGCCGATGTAGTAGCGCGCGGTGTCGGACAGGCCGCCGTAGCCGGACTCGTCGTGGAACAGCGGCTGGCCGTCCTTCCACAGCGACTGGTGCACGTGCATGCCCGAGCCGTTGTCGCCGAAGAGCGGCTTCGGCATGAAGGTGGCGGTCTTGCCCGCGGCCCACGCGGTGTTCTTCACCAGGTACTTGAACAGCATGATGTCGTCGGCCGCGTGGAGCAGCGTGTTGAACTTGTAGTTGATCTCGGCCTGGCCCGCGGTGCCGACCTCGTGGTGCTCGCGCTCCACCTCGAAGCCGCTCATGATCATGTTGGCGACGATGTCGCCGCGCAGGTCGGCGTAGTGGTCGACCGGCGGGACGGGGAAGTAGCCGCCCTTGTAGTTGACCTTGTAGCCGAGGTTGCCGCCCTCCTCGTGCCGGCCGGTGTTCCACCAGCCCTCGGCCGAGTCGATGTGGTGGTAGGTCTGGTGCGGGTCCGAGCCGAAGCGGATCGAGTCGAAGACGTAGAACTCGGCCTCGGGCGCCATGAAGGCGGTGTCGGCCACGCCGGACGCGGCGAGGTACTGCTCGGCCTTGCGGGCCACGTTGCGCGGGTCACGGCTGTAGGGCTCGCCGGTGATCGGGTCGTGGACGAAGAAGTTGATGTTGAGCGTCTTGTGCTTGCGGAACGGGTCGATCCGCGCCGTGGCCGGGTCCGGGAACAGGGCCATGTCCGACTCGTTGATGGCCTGGAACCCGCGCACCGAGGAGCCGTCGAACGCGGCGCCGTCGGCGAGGATGTCGGCCGCGGTGGCGGCGGGCACGGTGAGGTGCTGCATCACGCCGGGAAGGTCGCAGAAGCGGATGTCGACGTAGGCGACCTTCTCGTCACTGATGAACTTCAGGACCTCTTCGGAGTTGCTGAACACCCTCACTGGCTCCTTCGATCGGTTCAGGGCGGCGAGCACCGCTGTCGGTCCGCGACGCTAGGGGCGTGGTGTTGCCCGTCGGTCACTCGCTCGTTTCACAGAGGTTAACGGGACCGGCCTGTGACGGACGGCCTAACCTGGACCCATGGCGCGGTGGATCGACGGCTGGCTGCCGGGCGCGACGCCCCTGGCGCAGCGCGGGGCGTGGCCGGGGGAGCGGTTCGGACTGCCCGAGCACGGGGTCAGCTCCGTCGCCGGGTTCGGCCGCCGCCTCGCCGCGCTCACGATCGACTGGATGCTCGGCTACCTGATCGCGCTGCTGTTCACGGGCCCCGACGCGCTGTCCGACCGCGGGTTCTCCTTCACCGTCCTGCTGGCCTGGTTCGTGCTCACCGCCGTCCCCACGGCGATCTTCGGCGCGAGCGCGGGCAAGGTCGCGCTCGGCATCCGGGTCGCCTCGATCGGCACCGACGCCGTCGTCGGGGTGCCCCGGGCCGTGCTGCGCACGCTGCTCGTCGCCCTCGTCGTGCCGCCGCTGGTGCGCGACGCCGACGGGCGTGGCTGGCACGACCGCGCGGCCCGCACCGTCGTGGTGCGCACCCGGCCTTGACCCTCCCCGTAGGGGAGACCGGAGCGTTCCGCGCATGACCTCCACCGACAGCACGCACACCGACAGCAGGAACATCCACACCGGCGGCCCGGCCGACGCCACCGCCCCCGCGCTGGTCGAGCTCCCCGCCCGCGACGAGCTCGTCGTCGACGGCCGCGGCGACCCCGACGCCGGGCCGTTCCGCCTCGCCGTCGCCGCCCTGTACTCCGCCCGCGCGGCCCTGTGCCCGCCCGGTGTGGCGGTGGACGTCCCGCTCGAGGGCAGCTACTGGCAGACCGGCCGGCGCGAGGACTTCGACCTGGAGGACCGCGAGAACTGGGAGTGGCAGCTCGTCGTCCCCGCCCCGGACGGCACGGGCGAGCCGGCGGGCGGGCGGGTGTGGCGGCGCCGCGCCCCCGCGCACACCGTCGCCGAGCTGCTGCACCGCGGCGCCTTCGCCGACGAGGGCCCCTCGTTGCAGCGGCTCTACCGGTTCGTCGGCGAGCGCGGCCTCGCCCCGGCCGGGCCGCACGTCGAGGTCTACCTCACCGACCCGCGCCACACCCCCGACCCGGAGCTGCGCACGATCCTGCGGGTGCCCGTGCGCGGCGTGCGGGAATGACCGCCGGGCCGGGGCTGATGCCGATCGGGGCCTTCGCCCGCCTCTGCCGCCTGACGGTGAAGGCCGTCCGGCACTACGACGCCGAGGGGCTGCTGCCGCCCGCGGTCGTGGACCCGCACTCCGGCTACCGCTACTACCGGGCCGAGCAGGTCCGGACGGCCACCACGATCGCGCTGCTCCGCGGCCTCGACGTACCGCTGCCCGTGGTGCGCGACGTGCTCGCCGCCCCGGACCCGGCCGCCGTCGCCGAGGTGCTCGCCGCGCAGCGGGAGCGCTGGGCGGCCGAGCTCGCCCGGCGCGAGCAGGTGCTCCGCTCGCTCGACGTGCTGCTGCACCGACCCGAGCGGGTGCGCTACGACGTCGTCGTGGCCCACCGTCCGGCGGTCCGGCTCGCCGGGGTGGACGGCGTGGTGCGGGCCGGGGCTGTGCCGAAAACGCTTTCCCGTGCCTGCTGGAAGGCGCTGGTCAGCTGCGCTTCAGTTATGCCCAGAATCTGGGCAGCCCTGCTGAGCTGCTTGCTCATATCCGGCCCACCCCGACGGCCTGAAGGCGACCCTGATGAATTGTCCGTTGAAGCAGTCGTCCCGGATTGCCCGGACGCGGCAGCGGTCTGCGAGGGGGTCGCAGATGTATCCTGTGTCGTTGAACCAGTGCCCCCGGCGCTGCAGCCGGCCATTACCAACCCGATTAATATCAGGGCAACTGCAATTAGCGCCGGCATATATTTCAGTTTTTCAGACATCAGTCTTTCTCCTTTCAATAAATTGCTCTGCCTAAAATATAAATAGGTATTGTTAAAGAATTATTAATCCTGCGCTTAATAATTACTTAATATTCTTCTGTTAGCTTTCATTACAGTGGCACGGCCACAATGATTTGATTTATAGTATTTGCAGGTGACCTTATAGATGAGCAGCAGGAAAATCCTGGTCGTAGACGATGATACCAAGACGGTGGACCTGGTTAAGTTGTACCTTGAGCGGGACGGGCATTCCGTACTGACCGCTTACGACGGTCTTACAGCGCTAAGCGTGTTCAGGGAACAGCAGCCGCACCTTGTCGTGCTGGATGTCATGCTGCCCGGGCTTAACGGCGTAGAGGTATGCCGGACACTGAGGGCCGAATCCGATGTGCCCATCATCATGCTGACCGCGCGCACACGGGACGAGGATAAGTTGACCGGACTGGATACCGGCGCCGACGACTATGTAACCAAACCTTTCAGCCCGGGAGAGCTGGCCGCCAGGGTGCGCGCCGTCTTCAGGCGGCTGCCGGCGGAACGAGGACCCGCCGAGATAAGGTACGGTGCCTTCTATATGAATATTCCCAAGCGGGAAGTGACATTGAACGGCCGGAAACTGGCGCTGACC